>CALNCD010000111.1 GCA_937874965.1 uncultured Erysipelotrichaceae bacterium
GCTGCAATTAATGAGGTTCTGAACGATTCCTTAACAGTGTTGCTTTTGGATAAAGATGATTTGCTTGCGGATCTTCCGGCTGCAAGTGATCTCGATTACCGGGTCCAAACGCCGGCGGAATTGGAATATGCGTCGTGCTGCAATAATTTTTGGTGGTGTCTGCAGAACGTTGGAAAGGGACTGGTAAGAAATGAGATTCCCTATGCCATGATGATGTACCATTGTGTTGTCCGCAAGGAACTTCATGACATGATTGCCTGGTTTATTAACGGAGTTTATAAAAAGCCGATTGATTCGGGGAAATTTGGAAAATTTTTCAAAGAATATCTGCCGGATAGTCTTTATCAACAGTATTTAAAGACCTATTCGGATACTCATTCTGGTTCGCTTTGGTCATCGGTTCTGGAAATGGCTCAGTTGTTCAGTACACTGGCTAAGGCTGTTGGTGATGCATTTAATTACACGTATGCAGAAGATGATGAAAAGAACATAGTTGACTATCTGCTTCAGCTGCGTCTTGAATCGAAGTGAATCATACGAACTTATCAAAGAGAAAAAATCAGAATTGTCATGAATTTTATTACTCGGATTAAGCGGAAAACAGAGGATCAAAAGACGGAGTACCCCTTTAACATTCCCGCAATCCAGGCGCTAGATGCACTGGAAATTGAGTCGCCTGTAACATTCTTTATAGGAGAAAACGGCAGCGGGAAAAGTACGCTTCTGGAAGCATTGGCCTTAGCATGTGGTGTAAATCCTGAAGGCGGCTCAGAAAACTTCAATTTCAGTACAGTCGATTCGCATTCTGAGCTTCATCGTTCCCTCATTCTTTCAAAAACTGGACGGCGACCAAAGACACGGTTTTTCCTTCGGGCCGAATCGTTTTACAATGTGGTCAGTGAAATTGATGCACTTCAAGCGCAGGATGCGTATGGAGGCGAATCACTTCATCACTGTTCACATGGAGAATCATTTATGACTTTAATTGAGAATCGATTTTGGCCAAATGGATTATATTTTCTCGACGAACCCGAATCAGCGCTTTCTCCCTTGAAGCAGATGCAGCTGCTCGTATTAATCCATGATCTGGTCAAGAATGGCTCGCAGTTTTTCATTGCAACCCATTCTCCGATTCTCTTGGCATTTCCCAATGCCAGGATTTATGACTTTGATCATCAGCTTCTCCCGGTTAATTATCGTGATACAGAGGTTTATAAACTCTACACGTTATTCTTAGCAGAACCTGACCGGATGCTGGACAAGCTCTTTGAAACTGACGTGGATTGATCACTTCTTCATTTTTTCAGCTTATGCACTCAGTACCCATATGTCTGCCAGTCTTCAGATGACTGTCATCATCAGTAAATAATGGCTTATTGTCACAGATCGTGTTGAAATTGTGTTTCAGAACATGCTAGGATGTGTTTAGGAAGCGGGAACTTGTATGAAGATGAAGAATGATTT
>CALNCD010000112.1 GCA_937874965.1 uncultured Erysipelotrichaceae bacterium
GCATGCATGAAATAATGATAGCTTTGATCATGACCCTCTGGTAGACCGATATACTCATCAAGGTTGAATGTAATGACATTCCTATAGCTGAGATCACTCTTTTTAGCATCTTCAATCATCGTCGAATAAAGACCTAAAGGACTTGATCCGGTCGCCAAACCGAAGACACTTCCGCCATTTCTCAACAACTGATTTCTAAAAGGCTCATAGGCTAACCGCCCCACTTCTTCTGCGTTTTTCGCAATTTTAATCGTAAACATAGTTTCCTCCTATTTCAATTCACTGGATTGTGGTACCCGTAAATTCAATCCCTTTTCCACGATACTTAGTTCAACTGAATTGCCTTGAAAAATCTCTCCGTCATTCCCGACATTAACCGGAGCCGCTGTACTGAACGTCACGGATCTTGCCTGGTAAAGATCAACAATATCAATCTGTTCATGTTTGCCCGCATAGTACTTCGGGAACAGATAGAATACCTTGATCATCGGTTTAGGGACACCGACCATGCAAATATCCAATAATCCATCCTGTATAGAAGCCTGAGGCGTCGATTTAAATCCACCGCCGTATTGTCGACCCAGCATGACCGAGGTCAGCAGAATCTTTTTGGTGATGGACTGCCCATTAAATGTAAAGGTCGCCTCAAACGGCTCCAGATGAAACAATTCAGCTACAGCACAAACCAGATACGATATTTTTTTGAATCGCCTGAAGAACTTAAATCGATCTCCCAGCTTATTGGCACGGAAGTTAATGTTAGCATCAATCCCGATATTTGTACAGTTCAAGAACCGAATTGCATTGGCCATGGCATAGTCAACTTTAACCGTCTTTCCGTAAATTGTCTGTTCCAGAATGTCGCGCAGGGACTGTTTCAAAGAACCGACCATCCAGTAAAAATCATTTCCGGAACCCGCAGGAATAATAGCCATCGCCACATTCTCTTGAAGACCATTCAGAACTTCATGGGCTGTTCCATCACCTCCTACGGCATACAGGCAGACATCATCCGCTTGGGTATATTCCCTAGCAATCTCTATCGCATGTCCTGCATACTCTGTGATCCGAATACTAAACAAAGCATCGTCATCCAGAATTGAACGAATCATCTCAGGCACTTTATGAACGATGCCATTCCCGGAAATCGGGTTAATAATAAAGATATGTTTCATGTTACTCCCATTGGAATGAACGATCATCGTAATAATCGCTGTAGTATAGTTTAGGGCTATACGGTGCACTGCTATCAAAGGCAAACGTCTTTTCATCATTTAAAGCCGGTACGTCACGCAAATTCTGCGTGATAAACGTATGTGTATCGATAATTGCCTGTTTATACACATAGACAACCGCAGCATAACTTCCCTGTGCCGGTGAATACGCAGATGCAGCATCACCAACACCTGTAACCCTGGACTGTTCAATTCTGAATGCACTGATTCCAGGCAAGATACTGCTGTACTTCTTTGTCTGTTCTAACCCGAAACTCATCAATGAGAGCAGATCAGCCTGAGACAAGCTTGTATTGACATTATCCGATGCTACCCCAAGAACACTTGTCAGCGTGTTGATGTCAGAAAGACTCATCAGTTTCGCAACCAAGAGCTGCAGGACATACTGCTGGTTCTTCTGCCGGGCAAAATCACCTTCAGCGTATGAATAGCGCTCCCTGACAAAAGTCAGAACCTGTTCCCCTGTCAAAACATTCTTGCCCGCAGGAACAACAACTGTATGCAGCGGTTCTTTGGATTTATCCGGAGAATAATCGCCGATTATTTCATGGTCAACCTCAACTTCCAATCCCCCCAGCGCATCCACTAAGGCTACGACGGCATTGAAGTTAACATCCGCATAGTAATCAATTTTGATATCAAGCATATTCTGAATCGTGTCGATAGTACAGGACAATCCGTAGGTTGTAGCGGAATGATTCAGCTTATCCAGACGATTATTATCACAGGTAATCGGGACATATGAATCCCGCGGTACACTGGTGATGGTTACCTTAAGCGTATTGGGATTGAAGGTCACCAGCATTATTGAATCCGGAAGCCCATCGTTGGTTCCGAAAATAGCAAGTGTAAACGGTTTGGAAAGAATTGCACTGGTCGATGCGGTTGACGAGGACAAAACGATGGTGTCAACCACAACAATCTGACGATAGAAAGAGGCATCAGCAGTCAAGGTGGTCTCGTAGTTTTCAGGAAGTATGGCCAAATCGACAGATCCATCCAGAAGTGCATTCAGCAAGTTTGCATAAGAGGACTCTTGAACGAGCTTGGCGGAATAGCCCAGTTTTGTTAATGCAGCACTGACACTGCTTTCGAAGGCAGTGCTTGATTCAATCAAACCGACAGTTGAGGCGGCATTGAGTGTCGCGGTTGTATTCTTGCGGACAACGACATAAGTGCTTTGACTTTGAAGATTCTGATCCAGTGAACCGTTAATCATTGCCTCAATGCGATAGTAACTGAAGACCCCTACGGAAGCAATAACCAAAAAGATGACCTGACATGAGATAAACAGAATCTTAAAGATGCGCTTGCGATTGATATAGGTTGCGAGAAACAGCAGATTCATAATGAGGACAATCAAAGCAAAGATAATGAGCCCCAACAGCAATAGCCGACTGGAAATCTGAGCCGTCAATAAAACAAACCGATTCAAGATAACTACGATTGCGACAGCCAAAGCATTGCTTGCGATCAGCAAAAAAGCGCCGAACAACGGACGATCACTCAGATTGAATTTACGCTTATTCTGTTTCATTCTCCCACCCCGGATGCCGCAGCCAATGCAGATTCAACAGCCACAACACTGAATCTCCCCGTGGTATCTCTGATTACTGTCACGGTACTTGATTTTTCATAATTTGAAACATTGACAACCGTGCTCGGAAGATATTGCCAGTTTACTTCGACAGAATACGCAGAAACCAAAACACCGTTGAACTCATAATCAATCGCCGTAATAAGCGCGGTGCTCGCTGAAACTGTTAGCGTATCCTTGACGGTATTATTCGCTAAATATGTGCTCAGGTTATTATAAATCGTGTTTGTTGCTTGCGCATACACCCAAGTTTTAATAGAACTGTCCAAGTACTGTAATCCACCGACATCATTGCTGGTCAGCTTATTCGACCACGTATAAAAATCCGCAATGAAATTCTGAGCCACAAGCCCGGCAACTGCTGAATCATTCACCGGATTGGCCTTCAGGCTCTCACTCAGCTGAGCATAGACGGTTTTCTGATAATCTGTTGCATTCGTACGTAGCGAATAAAAATCATTGGATGCATTCCCTTTAATGATGTCTTGAGTCTGGTCACGATTTGAAATGCCTCTGATAATAACATACCCGATTGATCCAAGGCTGATCAAAGATACAATCAGTGTAAAGACAACAAAAGATTTTATTTGTGATTTTCGTCTATTCTTCATAAATACACCTTTCAAAACATGTTTTATTATACATGATTTCACGATAAAAAAATATGAAGTTTAATGAGAACTTGGTATAATGCAACTGAAAGCGAGGTCTCTATGAACATTCTTGTACTTTCTGATATCCATGGGGCGCTTAAACCACTTCATGACATTCTAGCCTATGCTGGCTTAAAATCCTTTGACACTGTGCTTTTCGTCGGCGATTTCCTGAATCCAGGTCCACGTAACCCGATCACACCCTCCTACAATCCAACTCAAGTGGCTGATCAAATCAATGCCATAACACTTCCAAAGCTTGCTGTTCGAGGAAATTGCGATAGCGAAGTCGATCAGATGCTGATCCATCTCCCCTTGATGAACGACTATCTTTATCTTAAAACACCACGCAAGAACATACTGGTCACTCATGGTCATCTGCATCCAGAACAACTGCCTGAAGCATTTGACATTCAAATCAGCGGACACACGCACATCCCGCTTATCGCGAGAGAAAAGGACCGGCTTTTTCTCAATCCAGGATCGATTGCTCTCCCTAAGGGCGGATTCCCGCCAAGTTTTGGCGAACTTACAGACACAGACTTTACGATTCGAAACGCCGAAAGCTTTCAGGTGCTCATGCAGGTGAACTTCGATGGCGAATAAAGAATTCAACGGCAATCTCCGCTCCCACATCATCCGCTTGCCGGAACTTATTCAAAATGCACCGGGCATTTCCATCTTCGGGCGCACAATCAGATCTTTGGTTTTCACGACGGACATCGCGATAATCCGGAACTGCAACGCTGACGCGGTAATTGCGGTCTATCCATTCACACCTCAGCCGATTATTTCACATGCGCTGATCAACGCCTCAGATATTCCAATAATCTGCGGCGTCGGCGGAGGAACAACCCGAGGCAAACGAGCAATCGCGATGGCACAATATGCAGAACAGCAAGGAGCACTCGGTGTCGTTCTCAATGCACCCACCGATAACGGGACACTTCAGAAAATCCATAAACGGGTTGAAGTTCCGGTAATCATTACGGTGACACAAGAGACCACTGATATCCAAGCCCGCCTTGATCATGGAGCATCGATTCTCAATGTCTCAGCTGCTGCTAACACACCTGCGCTTGTCCGGAAAATACGCCAGCACTTCCCGGATCTGGCCATCATCGCAACGGGCGGACCAAGCCACGAAAGCATTCAGCAAACCCTTGAAGCAGGTGCAGATGCGATTACCTAT
>CALNCD010000113.1 GCA_937874965.1 uncultured Erysipelotrichaceae bacterium
GTCTTTTAAACTGGTAAGTAAATTATTTTCGTTTACCACAAATTGTCGTTGTGATTTATTTACCTTTGATAATATATATTTCTCTATA
The DNA here is from genome assembly GCA_937874965.1 of uncultured Erysipelotrichaceae bacterium. Classification (GTDB taxonomy): domain Bacteria; phylum Bacillota_I; class Bacilli_A; order Erysipelotrichales; family Erysipelotrichaceae; genus CALNCD01. The sequence continues at coordinate 89 of CALNCD010000113.1, forward strand.
TCAGGAGTTATAAATATAATTCCCTTTTCTTTTCTTACTGGTAAATTTGCTGGTAAAGACTTTAAATGATATCTAATATTTTGTTTACTAACATTTAATTCATCTGCTAATTGTTTAATTGTTTTTAACATGACTTATTTTTCCCAATATCTATTTTTTAGAATATCTTGTAGCAATCTCAATTCAAACGTTTCTTTCTGCTGGAGAATCATGTATCGAACAGATTGTGTCATATAACTTTCTCCAAAAGCTCCATAGAGAGCCTCTAGCGAGTTTTTATCCCTCTCTGAGAGTTGACACTTAAATTCTATTTCAATCGCTTCCAGCAAGCCTTGAAGCCCTTCTGATTGTGCTTGATGATGTAGGGTTGCTTTTATATCATGTTCCCACGAAGTTGTAGGGCGAGTTTCTTCTTTTTCTTCGATGAAGAATTGAATACGGTCAATCTGTCGTCCAACTTTCTTTTTCTTATAAGTAACGGTTTAGGAAGAACAATGCTGTTGTTTCAGGTTTGCATTCCCTCGAATGAAACGTTTTGCATATAAACTCTGGATGATAAAAATCAGACGGTGGTGAAGTTGTAAGGCCTAAGTGAGCAACGGCATGTTTTTTTAGTGCTTAAATCGAACGAACTCATCATTGATAGCCATCCGAATAAATGGTATTATTAGTTTAGTACGCATGGAAGTTCGATGCGTTAAGGAAAGAGGAAATTAAAGATGTTAAAAGGAATTGCTGCTTCATCAGGGGTTGTTGTTTCAAAGGTGTTTAAATTACAGCCTCCTGTACTCGACATTAAGAAAGTAGATGCTAATGCGGATGAAGAACTGGCTAAATTGCAGTCGGCTCTTGAAAAAACCAGAAGCGATATTGAAGCCATCAAGGTCCGTGCCAAGGGGAAGCTTTCGGATGAAGAGATTGCGATATTTGATGCTCATCTTATGGTTACCAATGATCCGGACTTTATCGGACAGATTGAAGATACAATCAAAAATGACAACGTGAATGCCGACTATGCCGTTGAACAGATTGCAAGTGGTTTTATCGCTATGTTTGAAAATATGGATGATGCTTATTTCAAAGAGAGAGCAGCCGACATCAAAGATGTCACATTCCGTTTGAAATGTCATATTTTGGGTGAAATCATTCCTGATCTCACTGCAATAGACGAAGAAGTTGTCATTGTTGCACATGATTTAACGCCTTCAGATACTGCCCAGTTGGATCGTCAATTTGTAAAAGGCTTTGCAACTGAGATCGGGGGAAGAACTTCCCATTCTGCTATCATGGCCCGCAGTCTTGAAATTCCTGCAATTGTCGGAATCAGCGGGATTATGGAAGCAAAGCAGGGCGAGACAATTATCCTGGATGCTGTCAACGGCAATGTTATCCTCAGCCCTGATGCCAATGAGATTACTGATTATACAGCCCGTGCCGTCGAATACCATGCTTATGTTGAGAGCCTGAAGACATTGAAGGATGCGAAAAGCGTTTCTCTGGATGGCAAAGAAGTTGAGATTTCCGCAAACATCGGAACACCGAAGGATGTTGAGGCCGTTCTTGCGAACGGAGGAGAAGGCGTTGGTCTTTACCGGACTGAATTCCTGTATATGGATGCTTCTGCTTTACCGACAGAGGAAGAACAGTACGTTGCTTATAAGGCAGTTCTGGAGCAGATGAATCCTCGGCGCGTCGTGGTGAGGACGTTGGATATCGGCGGTGATAAGAATCTTTCTTACCTACAGTTTGATCATGAAATGAACCCGTTCCTTGGCTATCGTGCCCTGCGTCTATGCTTGGACCGGACTGATATTTTCAGAACTCAGCTGAGAGCATTGCTTCGTGCGAGTGTCCATGGCAAGCTTGCTATTATGTTCCCGATGGTCGCAACACTGAATGAATTCAGACAAGCCAAGGCAATCGTTGAAGAAGAGAAGAAGAACTTAACCCGTGAGGGACATGCGATCGCTGATGGTATTGAATTAGGAACAATGGTAGAAATTCCTGCTGTTGCTGCCTTGGCAGACCAATTTGCAAAGGAATGTGATTTCTTCAGTATTGGAACCAATGATCTTATTCAGTACTCAATGGCTGCAGATCGGATGAATCAGAAGGTTGCGTATCTTTATCAGCCTTATAATCCATCGTTGCTTCGTTTGATTAAAATGACAATTGATGGAGCACACAAAGAAGGCAAGTGGTGCGGCATGTGCGGTGAAATGGCAGGAGAACCTAAGGCGGTCGCCTTATTGCTTGGACTTGGTCTTGATGAATTCTCTATGTCTGCTTCATCAATGCTGGCCGCCCGGAAGATGATCCGTGAACTCAGTTATGACAAAATGAAGGACATTGCTGAACAGGCACTGAATTGCGCGACTCAAGAGGAAGTTCTTGAATTACTTGATACAGTAATAGAGTAGGAAGATGAATGGAAAATATTATTGAAATACGGAATCTGGAAAAGTTCTATGGCCGGTTTCCGGCGTTGAATGGGGTAAATCTCACGCTAAAGGGAAGCCGGATTATTGGATTGTGCGGACCAAACGGTGCTGGCAAGACGACGTTGATCAAGATTCTCACAGGATTGATTCGTGACTATAAAGGCGAAATCCTGATTAAAGATGAGGCTTCTTCTGCGTTATCCCGCCGGTTGATTTCTTATCAACCGGATACGAGTCGGCTCACGAAGGAATCAACTGGGTATTCTATGGCCAATTACTATAAAGATATGTACCCTGATTTTGAAATGAGCGTAATGGAAGAACTTTTTGCGAAACTCAATCTTGATCCGAGAAAACCAGTCGGGAAGATGAGCAAGGGGATGGTGGAGAAATTCCAGTTAATTCTTACGATGTCCCGGCGTGCTGAAATCTATCTTTTTGACGAGCCGATTGCCGGAGTTGATCCTGCAGCCCGTGACTTGATTATGGAAACAATTCTTACCCAATACCGTAAGGATGCTCTCGTGGTCATTTCGACTCACCTCATCCGTGATGTTGAAACCATTCTTGATGAGGTTATCTTCATCAATGACGGTCAGGTTCTCCTGCATCGGAATTGTGATGAATTGCGCTCTGAAAAGAATATGTCCATTGATGAGTTATTCAGGGAGGAATACCGATGTTTCTAAAACTAATTAAGCATGACATCCTGAATTCATGGAAAGATTTCGGATTATCCTATTTACTGGGACTCGGTCTCGCGGTTCTCTTGTTTATCAGCAAGATTCCTGGTGAAACCAATATTATTTTTTCACTGTTTGTTTCATTGTTGATGCTAGGTCTAGGGTTAGCTGTCACAATCGTCAGTATACGTGCCTTGATTCGGCTTTTCTACTCGAGCCTGTATACTCAAGACCCGGTACTGACCTGGACTCAGCCGGTCTCTTCTACATGGGTTCTGCTCAGCAAAGTCATTGTTGGATTTATCTGGAGTCTTGTTTCTATCGTCTTTATCGTTGCTTTGATGGCAATTTTCCTGCTGTTGGTTTCTCAGGATACAGTTGAAGGATTGCAGATGATCTATGACATGTTCAGCGAGTACATCAGTGTCGATCCTTCTGTACAGATTGTCTATATTGTCAGTTTTGTCGCTTCCTATTGTCTGCAGGCAGCAACAATCTTACTGGTTGGAGCAATTGCAAATTCATCCTGGATTCGTCAGCATCGCAATATTCTTGCAGTTGCCTTTTTCTTGATAATCTACTTCACAATTACTAACATTATTTCACTTGTCAGCAGAGGTGGTCCGATTGTTATTAGTACTTTTGGAAGTTCAATTTATGTTGGATTAAGCAATGGACTGGGCAGTGCACTCTTGTTTTATTGCGGGTATATTGTTCTATCGGCCGTTCTATTTCTACTCGGCAAACTTGTGATTGACCACAAACTCGAAATCAACTGATGAAGCGGTTTGGATTGATTGTACTTTTACTTGCGGTATGCCTGGCCGGTTGTTCCAAATCGAATACTGTGCCAACGTTAGGGAATGTCTCTGATTTCACCAAAGTTGACTTATGTATCGGCGACCAGTACAACATTTCTTTGACGTTGCAAGATCCTGGCGCGATTCAATCCCTCGTTTCAACAGTAAACACTTTCTTGGCATCTGCGTCCGTGTATACCATTACTGCTGATGACTTAGCATCTGTTACCCAGTTTTACTATCTCGAATTTTTCGTAGGATCAATCCGGAGCGAAGTCATTATGACGAATGCATATCTGCGGTTTAATGGCCATTACTATAGGAATGAAGCCTACTCCAGTTTTTACACATCTGTTTTAGCTTTATATCCTGAACAGTAGAAATGTTTGACTGGATATCTTAAGGAAGCATTGCTTCCTTTTTTTATCGAATTACCAGTCGTTGGCTGACTCACTCTGGTATTAGTGATTATTTCGTGTATAATTGTAATGTAAAGGTGACTTCAATGAAAAAAATAAAGATTAATATGTTATCCAATGCTGACTCAATAAAAGGGCAAGGTGTCGGCAGTGCTTACCTCGAGCAAGTTCAGCTGGTCCGAGAAGGTGCACGTGATCTTTTTGATGTAGCAATCAACGAATGGGAAGATGGTGATATCAATCATTTCCATTCCGTTGACGTCGGTTTTTATTTCAGAATTAAAACGAGCCGGGCAATAAATGTCTGCTACGTTCATTTTTTGCCGGAGACGCTGGAAGGATCCATTTCATTGCCTAAGCCTATTTTCTCAACCTTCAAGCACTATGTGGTTGATTTTTATCGCAGTGCTGATTATTGTGTCGTTGTCAATCCTATTTTTATCGATAAGCTGACCCGTTACAATATCCCTCGTGAAAATATTGTGTATATCCCAAATTATGTATCAAAATCCGATTTTTATCCCATGACAGACCAGCAAGCATTGAAACAGGTGAAACAGAAACACCGGATTCCTATGGATGCATTCATTGTCTTGGGTGTAGGCCAAGTGCAAACACGCAAAGGGGTACTGGATTTCGTTGAGATTGCGAAGAACCATCCAGATAAAGCGTTCGTCTGGTGCGGCGGCTTTTCCTTTGGATCGATAACCGATGGATACAAGGAACTGAAGCAAGTGGTTGAACATCCTCCTGAAAACGTCTATTTTCTCGATATTATTCCGCGTGAGGAAATGAATGCCATGTTTAATTTAGCAGATATGCTGTTTATGCCTTCTTATAATGAATTGTTCCCGATGTCGATTCTGGAAGCTGCCAATGTTCAGAAGCCGATCTTACTGCGTGATCTTGATCTTTATGATGACATTCTTTTTGATTTTTACTTGAAAGCCCATGATAATCGTCATTTCTCAGAGGAAATTGAAAAATTAGCAAATGATCCTCAATATTATCAAGCTGCATGTGCGCTTTCTAAGTCGATTTCTGAGAAGTACTCAAAGGAGAATGTACTGACCCAGTGGCGCGATTTTTACTCGACTATTTACAAGAATCGTACTTCGAGTCATTTCATTACTTTACGGAAGTCCAGAAATGAACTTTCTAAAATTCTTGAGGGCAATAAGACCATGCTGGTCGATGGAAGCAGCATTAATTCAACGCCGTTTGGGAAAATTAAAGAAGGGGACACATTGCTTTTTACAAATCGCGGCGAGAGCGAAATCAAGGCAAGTGCTGTCATTAAATCCATTCGCAACTACGAACATTTTGATGATGAGGAAACACTGAACCTCATCTTGAAGTATCAAACCAATCTCTGCTTAAATGCCACTGAAATCAAAAAGTATGCAAGCAAACTCTATTTGACATTCATTGAATTTGATCACGTGGTTGATAAATCCGAAAGTTTGTAATCCCTTCAAAATATATTGAAATACCCGTAAGCATATGCTATTATTAAAAGGCAGATTTTAGGGGTATAGTTCAAAGGTAGAGCAGCGGTCTCCAAAACCGCTAATGAGGGTTCGAATCCTTCTACCCCTGCCAGATATAGTTAATCACCCGCTAAACAGTGGGTTTTATTTTGCGTTTTCCTGTTTTCTTGGATTCACTGTATTTTTTCAGTTAATTGCCAGACTGGTTAGTCGAATTAAGCTATAATGTGAATAGGGATTAGTTCGGATGTTTAGCGGTGTTGATACGCATCGTGAAAGATAGGAGACGAGCAAAGTGAAACTAAATTTAAAACGTACTATTATTGTCGGTTTGGCATTCTTAACAATTTCTGGGTTCTGGCAGCTTTATGACTTCGTTATTCCATTGCTGTTGAAAAATAATTTTCATGTGGATGATACATTTTCCGGTGTCATTATGTCTGCTGATAACGTACTTGCCTTATTCTTGCTGCCATTATTTGGAGCAATTTCAGACAAGTATCACTCAAAGTTCGGTAAGCGAATGCCGTTTATCGTCATTGGAACATTTGCAGCAGTTTTCTTCATGCTGCTTCTGCCGCTTGCTGCTGAAATGAAGAGTATTCTTTTCTTTATGATTCTGCTGATGGGCGTGTTATTATCGTTGGCTGTTTATCGTTCACCTGCAGTTGCTTTAATGCCTGATGTAACGCTTAAGCCGCTTCGCTCCAAAGGAAATGCAGTGATTAATTTCATGGGTGCCCTGGGGGGTGTTCTTGTCCTTGGTATCATGATTGTCTTCAGCTATTCCAGAATGCATAGCTATTATCCGATGTTCATTGCCGTTGCCGGTATAATGTTAATCGGTGTCGTGATCATGATGCTCAAGGTCAAGGAAAATGCATGGGTCGATGAAGTCCAGGCAGAGTCCAGGAGCTTAGGAATCGATGATTTGGAAAATGATGTCGTGGTAGGGGATAAGGTCACGCTAAAACCGGAAGTCAAGCGCAGTCTTCTGTTTATCCTGTTTTCCATTGCGTTATGGTTCATGGGCTACAATGCAGTTACGACGGCTTTCTCGCGTTATGCAACTCTGCAGATCGGGTTAGCAGATTCGCAAGCTTCTGCTATTCTTATGGTTGCGAACATCGGTGCAATTGCTTCTTATATTCCGATCGGAATACTTTCGTCAAAGATCGGGCGCAAACGTTCAATTATCATGGGTATCCTCTTCCTGGCACTGGCATTTGGTACAGCATTCTTCTATCAGGGATACTCACCGTTGATGTTTGTTAACTTCGTCGTTGCTGGGTTCGGCTGGGCAGCCATCAATGTCAATTCATTGCCAATGGTCCTCGAATTGGCGACAGCGAAAGAAGTTGGCCGCTACACGGGGTATTATTATACGTTTTCAATGTCAGCTCAGATTATAACCCCTATTCTCTCTGGCTTCTTGTTTGATCAATTCTCATATGCAATTCTTTTTCCGTATGCGGCGTTCTTTGTACTCGCTTCTTTGGTAACCATTCTGAATGTCCACCATGGTGACATCAAGCAATTAAAAGGGGAAAACTAGCATGATATGGATTGCGGTTATCCTGGGCCTTCTTCTGTGTTTCTATGTATTCTTATGTCTTCCGTCACGGACAAACGATAATTTCAAAGGCTATTATGCTCATCGGGGACTGTATACTGCCGATCAATCCATTCCAGAGAACAGTCTGGCTGCTTTCGAAAAAGCCGTTGAAGCAGGATATGGGATTGAACTTGATTTACAATTATCAAAAGATGGCATTATCTACGTATTCCATGATGATAATCTCAAACGGCTATGCGGATTGGATACAGCCATATCACTCTGTACCAGTGATGAAATCAATCGTATAGCGCTCTTTAATACGACAATTCCGACGTTTGATTCTGTACTCGAACAAGTTAATGGGAAGGTACCTTTGATTGTCGAGTTGAAGTCAACATCACAAAATATCGCCCTTTGTGAGGCGGCCTATGCTCGCTT
>CALNCD010000114.1 GCA_937874965.1 uncultured Erysipelotrichaceae bacterium
CCCAGATGTTGAAAGTTCGTTTGAGTGATGCATTGGAATACTCGGAAGGAGCAACCTAATGGGTTTTTTCTCAAAAATCAAAGATGCGTTTTTCCAGAAAGATGACAAAGAAACCTATCTTACCGGATTGGAAAAAGGTCAAACCGGGTTCGGTTTCAAACTCAAAGCCTTCTTCAGCGGCGGTACGGCGTTTGATGCTGCCTGGTTTGATCATCTCATGATGATTCTGATTCAAAGCGATGTTTCCATTAAAACATCACAGAAACTGATTAAGCAATTTAAGAAACGGCTTGATCCGTCCATGTCGAATGAGGAGGCATTGGATGAATTTGTAGCTGTATGTGCTGACTTCTATGGCGAAAATGTCAGTATACCAACCCCGGATGATGCATTATTCTGTATTCTGTTTGTGGGCGTTAACGGCAGCGGGAAAACGACCAGTGCTGCCAAGTTAGGGTTTCATTATCAGCATGCTGGAAAGAAAGTGCTCTTGGTCGCAGCAGACACATTCCGAGCAGCAGCCATCGCTCAGCTGGAAACATGGGGAGGTCGCTTAGGTATTGAAGTTTTCAGCGGTCAACCCAATGCTGATCCGGCTTCGGTCTTAGTGGACGGTGCTCGTTATGCAAAGGCAAACGGCTTTGATGTCATCATCTGTGATACAGCGGGTCGCCTGCAGAACAAGGTCAATCTCATGAATGAGTTGGCCAAGATGAAGAAGGTTCTTGTCCGTGAAATCGGACAAGTTGATCAAACGTATCTGGTTCTGGATGCAACCACCGGTCAGAACGGGCTTTCACAAGCCAAGCAGTTCCAGGAAGCAACTGCCATTGATTCGATTATCCTGACAAAGATGGATGGAACCGCCAAAGGTGGTATTCTATTGGCTATCCGTGATGAACTGTCACTAAAAGTCAGCTATCTGGGGCTGGGAGAAAAGGTGGATCAATTGCGATTATTTGACATCAATGCATATCTCTTTAGCTTAGTGTATGGCGATTCCAGTGATTGAAAAGGTGGAACAGATGAATCAGCTGTATGATTGTTATGGCGAACTGCTGACGTCTAAGCAACAGAATATTTTCACGATGTATTATCAGGATGATTTCTCGTATCAGGAAATTGCGGAAAACCTGGAAATATCCAGAAGTGCTGTTTTCGATAGTCTGAAACGGGTCGAGTCAGCACTGGAGCATTATGAGAGTGTCCTGCATCTGGTAAGGAATGAGCAGCAGGTGAATCAGCTATTATCCTCTTTAATGACTTTGAACATTAAAGATGTTAATATACAAATAGAAAAATTCAAGAAAGAGGAAGGTAAAAAAGAATGAGTAAAGTTTTAGCGATTAATACGGGGAGCAGTTCCCTGAAGTTCCAGTTGTTTGAAATGCCGGAGGAAGTTGTTTTGGCAAGCGGCATCGTTGAACGCATCGGTTTACCGATGGGTGCCTTTGCGATCAAGACAAACGGGCAGAAACATGAAATGGATACACCGGTGCCTGACCATGCGGTTGCAGTTAAGCTGGTCCTGGATGCTTTCGCAACCTACAATGTTATTCACGATCTGAATGATATTGTTGCCTGTGGTCACCGGATTGTCCAAGGGGGGGCTTACTATGATCAATCCGTTCTTGTTGATGCGTCCGTTCTTGCCCATGTCGAAGAACTCTCAGACCTAGCACCTTTGCATAATCCTTCCCATCTGGTGGGTTATCGGGCATTTAAGGAAGCATTGCCGAAAGCAAGCCATACCTTCGTGTTTGACACTGCGTTCCACCAGACCATGGCTCCAGAAGTCTATCTCTATCCGATTCCTTATGAATACTATACAGACTATAAAGTCCGTCGTTACGGTGCTCATGGCACTTCTCATCAATATATCGCAAACCGTACTGCTGAACTGATGGATCGACCGGTGACTGAGCTGAACTTGATTACCTTGCATCTAGGAAACGGGGCTTCTATCTCAGCGGTTGAAAAGGGTAAATGCGTCAATACTTCAATGGGACTTACACCGCTGGATGGTGTCATGATGGGAACACGTTCTGGTTCGGTTGATCCTGCCATTGTTTCCTATCTGAGCGTCAAGCTGGGGAAAACTGCTTCCGAGATTGTTGATATCCTGAATAAGAAATCTGGAATGCTAGGCGTCAGCGGAATTTCATCCGATGCCCGTGACATTGAAAATGCAATGGCAGAGGGCAATGAACGGGCAATTCTCACACGCAAGATCTATACCCGGCGGATTATGGAAGTTGTCGGTTCATATGCAATGCAGCTAGGCCGTGTTGATGCTTTGATTTTCGCTGGCGGTGTCGGTGAAAATGATGTCGATGCACGTGCGGATATTCTGAATGCACTGCATGGATTGGATATTTCATTCTCGGATGATCTTAACAATAATCGTGGTAAAGAACTGAGAATCAGTACCCCTGAATCTGGTGTTGAGGTCTGGATCTGCCCAACCAATGAAGAACTGGTGATTGCACGTGATGCTTACCGACTCAATCGCTAATCAACGTTCCGAATTTATCCGTTATGTCGAATCCTTTGCGAGTATCTGCGTATTCCGTCACCAGAATCCGGATGGCGATGCCCAGGGTTCACAGTTCGGAATGGTGCACTGGCTTAAGGAACACTATCCTGAGAAGAGTATTTATGCCCTTGGATTTCATCAAGGTACTCATACTGACTTCTATCCGCCTTGTGATGTCGTGGAAGATTATGTTATTGCGGCTTCATTGGCGATTATCCTGGATACCGCAAATGTTGAACGCATTGATGACCAGCGTTATCAAAATGCCAAGGCAATTGTTAAGATCGATCACCATCCTGGAGACATGAATTACGGAACATTTAATCTCATCCACACGGATTACACGAGTGCTTGTGAGATTGTCAGTGATCTCTTGAAAACAGATGAAACGGTGCCATTTTCCTATGAGGTTGCTCATTACCTCTATTCAGGGCTATTAACCGATACACTTCGTTTTTCAATCAAATCGGTGACGACCAATACGCTTCTGGTTGCGGCATATCTTTCGTCATCGGGCATTGATATTTCCGGAATTAACGCAGCAATGTTTTCCATGACCCGTGCAGAATTTGAGTTGAGCACATACCTTCGAGCAAACTGTCAGGTTACTCCGGAAGGACTGGTGTATCTCATTCTGGATGATGCGAAGATCCGTGAAATCGGATTGGCTCCCAAGTATATAAAATCACGGATCTCAGATTTTTCAAATGTCATCGGCTTCGAAATCTGGGTGATGTTTCTGGAGTTGTATGAAGATGATGGACAATTGGCGTGGAGCGGATCAATGCGTTCCAAAGAAAGAATAATCAACGATATTGCTTTCAAACACGGCGGTGGGGGACATCCCTTGGCCTGTGCAGTCAAGAACCTCCCTTACAGCGAGGTTGAGGTCATCCTTGAAGAACTGAATCAGAAATTGATTTAGATGCGGGAATATTTAAAGATCACTACACATTGTATGTAGTGATCTTTTTGAATTCGCACTCCGTTGAAACGTACTCATTAAGAATCTGTCATGATCAGTCCTGCATACGATGAAAATTCTAAAAGGAAATACCATAAAATACTCGTGAAAGATGAATTAAGATTTATTGGTAGGAAGGAATTTTAGTTCTTGGTACTGTCCTGTGGAGTATTCAAAGGGTTTTGTTATTTTTCATTGCTTAGGAGTAATGGGTGCTTGACTTTTTGATTCGATCAGTAATGAGGATCAGAAAATATTTGATGTCAAGATATCAACATCCTATCCTGTAGATCGTCAAAACAGGGTCACGCATAATCCAGAGAAGTGTATGATTGGACGTTGCGTTTTTTTATATTTCCTTAGGTTCAAATAAAGTATCGGAATAATTGCGGAGGATTATTGATTTCATATTTTTGCTGAAAGTGGGTCTCTTCTCATTTTTGCCGGGTTTAGTCGTGTATAATAGAGATGGAGAGAGGTGATCCCATGAGTACGCATCTATGTGTTCGAAGCAGCTATTCGCTTCTTAATGGAACGATGAGTGTTTCGAATCTTGTCAATCAGGCGAAGATGTTGGGTTTTAGTGCGCTTGCATTAGTCGAAAAAGATGTGATGTATTCAACGATTGCTTTTGAACGTCAATGCAAAAAACAGGGGATTAGGCCAATCTATGGTTTGGAAATTGAGCTGAGTGACTTTCAAGGGATGTCCTTGATTCTTCTCGCAAAAGATACGGCGGGCTACCATGAATTGATCCAGGTTTCAAGTTTGGTCAGCACCCATACGCTGACGTTGGATTTGGCCCAGCTTTCGGAACTCATCAGTACATGCTTTATTCTTATTCCGAGTGTTAACGGACCCTTCGATGGTCTTGACTTAAATGAAGTTCAGCAGCGTGCAATCGAGATCCGGCAGATTCTTCAACAACCCTACTATCTTGGTCTGACCTATCATGAGACCGCTTTTTTCAAGACGCGGAATCAATCCTTAAAGAAAGCACTGGGTGCTTCGGGCATTGAGAGTTTCTTTAAGCTGTGTTTATTATCAAAAGAAGGAGGATGAGGGTTTATTCAGGATTCTGCGGGCAATTGCCAAAGGTGTTCCTCTTCAGGATAAAACCTTGGTCTCTGAGGTCAATCGTTATTTCTATTCGCCTCAGGAGCTTGATGCCATTTATGATCAGGATGATTTGGAGCGTTCCGATTGGATTGCTCAGCACTGTGACGCTGATGTGTACGCCATTCAAAGCGGTTTACCGGTCTTTAAAACCAAGGATGATGTGGATTCCAAGCGTTACCTGAGTGAACTTGCCTTAGCCGGCTTACAGAAGCGATTTGATTTTAAAGGAGTTCCTAAGCGTTATCGTGAACGATTGAACTATGAGCTTTCAGTGATTACATCCATGCATTTTGAAGATTATTTCTTGATTGTGTATGATCTGATTCGTTTTGCTCGTACCCAAAAGATTTATGTTGGACCAGGCAGGGGCAGTGCCGCAGGGTCTTTGGTAGCCTATTGTCTTGGAATCACACACGTTGATCCGATCCATTACGGGTTATTGTTTGAGCGTTTCCTGAATCCTGAACGGATAACAATGCCGGATATTGACATTGACTTTCCGGATAACCGTCGTCAGGAAGTCATTGATTATGCTGCTTTGAAATACGGGAATGAGCACGTGGCCCATATTGCCACATTCGGTACTTTAGCTGCGAAGCAGGCCATGCGTGATGTTGGACGGGTCATGCAGATTCCGGTAAGTACAATTGACAAGGTGAATAAGCTGATTTCCAGTGCACCGAAAACGACCTTGAGTTCAACGTATGCAGACAGCAAAAATTTCAGAACGCTGATTGAGAGTGATGACCATCTGAAGCACGTGTATGAAAGTGCTTTGAAATTAGAAGGATTACCTCGCCATGTATCTACTCATGCTGCTGGCGTTGTCTTATCCAGATTGCCTTTAGTGGAAGTGGTGCCGACCATCCAGATTGAAACGGATCTGGTATCAACGCAGTATCCCATGGATACTTTGGAATCTTTGGGCTTGATTAAAATTGATTTTCTTGGGCTTAGGAACCTGACGATTATTGACAATATTGTTCGGGATATCCAGCGGACACAGCCGGATTTTGATATTCTGAAGATTCCGCTGGATGATGCAAAGACATATCAGTTGATTGCGAATGTGGATACTGTCGGCATTTTCCAACTGGAATCTGAAGGAATGAAGGCGTTGGTGCAGAAGATGAGGCCTCATCAGTTTATGGATATTGCCGATACGATTGCATTGTTTCGTCCAGGACCGATGCAGAACATTCCTTTGTATCTGGAAAATCGCCGGCATCCTGATCAGGTTGAATATCTGCACCCTGATTTGAAGTCAATCTGTGAGAGTACCTACGGTGTTTTAATCTATCAAGAGCAGATTATGGAAGTGGCTCAGCAAATCGCTGGCTTTACTTTAGGCCGCGCTGATGTTTTACGCAAGGCGATGAGCAAGAAGAATGAGAAGGAACTTCAAGGCCTTAAAGATGAATTCCTGAACGGCTGTGTCACGAAAGGATATGCTCCTGATTTGGCTGAAGCTATCTTTGACTTAATTGAAAAGTTCGCAAACTATGGGTTTAATAAGTCACATTCAGTTGCCTATGCCTTGATTGCTTATCAGCAGGCTTTTCTGAAGGCCAATTATCCATTGCTGTTTTATTGCCACCTGTTGACCTCGGTCATTGGGAGTGAGCGTAAGACCAGTGAGTATCTTCAGGAATGCCGCCGTTATCAGGTTCAAATCCTTGGTCCGTCCGTCAATGAGAGCCAAGCGGTTTATACAATAGAGAACAACGCCATCCGTTTTCCGCTATCCACGGTTAAGGGCTTTGGGAAAGTGTCCTACTCCCAGCTTATTCAGGAGCGGCAGGTGAATGGAAAGTACACCGATTACTATGATTTCATTGCCCGGATTAATGTCTTGAAGATTTCCAAGAAGAACATTGAATCGTTGATTTATGCCGGTGCTTTGGATGAATTCAAGCTAGGACGATTAAGTATGATTGCATCCCTGGATGAAGCTTTCGACTATGCAGACCTTGTTAAAGTGGATGTCAACGGTTCAGTTAGCCTGCGCCTGGATATTGTTTCCTTACCGCGATTCCGTACGGTGAAAGAAGAAAAATATATTCTGGATGAGCGTGAGTATGAAGCCTTGGGCCTTTATTTGTCGTTTCACCCTGTTTTGCGATTGCGGCCGCAGTTTCCCAAAGCATTGACACTTGTGAAAGCTCAATCACAGCCTGATAAGACAATTCAGCTTTTAGGTATACTGACCAAGATTAAATTGCATAAGACCAAGAAAATGGAACCGATGGCATTTATTACGTTGAATGATGAATCCGGATCATTGGATGGGGTTGTTTTTCCGCGTGTTTTCAAGGATGTTGAAAGCCGGTTAATCCGGGGAATACTCGTTGTGGTGGAAGGGGTTTATCGCGAAGGGTCCTTTATCGTCAATCAGCTTCACACAATCAATGATGATTTTCACTGACATTTCACACGAGTTGTGTATTCTGAGAAAGAGGTGATTTTATGGTAAAAATTCTAATTGTTGATGATGAAGAAAAAATCCGGGATGTCGTCAGTGAGTACAGCAAGGTTTTCGGTTATGAAAGTGCGGCTGCGAGCGATGGCCTAGAGGCTCTTGAGTATTTGCGTAATAATCGGGTTGATGTTGTTATTCTCGATATCATGATGCCGAATCTGGACGGCTTCAGTGCTTGCAGGGAAATCAAAAAGCTTCAGGATGTTCCGATTATTATGCTCTCTGCCCGTCAGGAGGAGTTTGATAAACTCTTTGGCTTTGAGCTGGGCATTGATGATTATGTCACTAAACCGTTTTCTCCGAAAGAACTCATGGCGCGGGTAAAGGTTGTCCATGAGCGTTTTTCGAAGAAAGAAGCTCAGGTGTATCGGTTCCAGGGATTGGTCGTGGATGTTCTGGCCCGGAATGTCTTCATTGATGAAGAGAAGCTTTCGATCACACCGAAGGAATTTGATTTATTGCTGTTTTTGATTCGCCACGAAAATCAGGCGCTTTCCCGGGACGTACTGCTGGAGAAAGTGTGGAACTACAACTATTATGGAGACGACCGCACAATTGACACGCATATTAAGATGCTGCGTCATTCTCTTGGAAAGTACCGGGATTTCATTGTAACGGTCAGAGGCGTTGGGTACAAGTTTGAAAGTGAAAACTAATACCAAGGGACTCCAATTTAAAATCTGGCTCTATATGTCTGGGTTCGTGGTGATTGTTCTTTCGTTTATATGGCTGTTGCAGACCCAGTTCATGACGCCTTATTACCGTCAGGCAAGAATAAGCAGTGCAAATTCAATTGTTGATACCATTGAAAAAGCCTTATTAAAACAGAATGATTATTCACAGGATAGCTTTGATATTGCGACTGTCAAGAATTATCTTCAATCCAACAATACCTGTGGCTATTTTACGAACCAGTCTGTCAATAAGGCCTACATTTTCAATGATACAGAGCCTTCCTGCTATGCCGGATTCACCAGCAGCGATCTTTTGTTGTACTCCAGTAAAGCTGGGGATTCGCCTTCATTGAAGTACAGTGAAACCTATGTGACGAAATCAGGTCAAAGCCGCTATCTTCTGGTTGAAAAGATGAACACCAGTTCATTGGATAATCAGGAAGGGGACTACTACATCATTATCAGTATGGCCTTGGATATACCGAATACAACGATCCAGATCTTCCGAAGCCAGTTTCTCTGGATTGCCGCGATTGTGGTTGCGGCCGCGATTGTTCTGGCACTGTTTATCGCCCGCCGGATGAGCCGCCCTGTTGTGGAAATGAAGAACAAGGCGACACTGCTTGCGAAAGGAGATTACACGGTTCGTTTTAATCACGGAGGTTATTCGGAGCTTTCGGAACTTGCCGATACGTTGAATTTCGCAACCGAAGAAATGGAAAGAACCGAAGAATTGCGGCGTGATCTTATTGCGAATGTCTCGCATGATATCAAAACGCCTTTGACAATGATCAAGGCGTACGCTGAGATGATTCAGGATATTTCTGGGAATAATCCGCTCAAGCGTGAGGAACACCTCCAAGTAATCGTGAAAGAAACCAATTACCTGACCAGCCTTGTGAATGATATGCTGGAGATTTCGAAGTATCAATCCAATACCTTGATTATTAACGAAGCCAACTTCAATCTGACCAAGCTGGTCAATGACCTGGCCGACCTCGTCCGTGAGAACGATGAGCAGGTCAGCATTGACATCGAATGTCCGCCGGATCTGGTGGCTTACGGGGATGAAATCAAGATCGGCCAGGTTATCAGCAATTATCTTGGCAATGCCATCAAGCATCACGGTGATGATCAAAGCGTGATTATCCGGGTTCTGGCAAAAGGGAATCACTATCGGATTGAAGTCGAAGATCATGGGTCAGGGATTGCAGCAGAAGATGTTAAGAGCATCTGGGACCGCTATTTTAAGATTGACAAGAATTATCAGCGCACGACAACCGGCACAGGCCTTGGTCTCAGTATTGTCAAGAGTATCTGTGAATCGGCTCATTATGACTACGGCGTGGACAGTGTGCTCAATCGGGGTTCCATCTTCTATGTGACTTTGAAAAAAGGAAAGAAAGGGTGATACGGCTCGATTATCTTCCTGGGACTGATCTGAAACTTTATCAGGACTCAGAACAATACTGTATGACCACGGATACACGGTTGCTGGGTGAATTCCTCAAGTTGAAGCCGCATCAAACGATTCTTGATGTCGGTACGAATAACGGAGCGTTGCTTCTCTATTGCCTGGCGTTCCAGCCGCGCGCTCTGATTGGTGTCGATGTTAATCCACTGGGTTTGGAACTTGCAAGGCAAACCATGGCTCTGCATCATGTGGAATGCTCAGAATGGATTGAGGGTGATTTCCGATCCATCAATCGACCGGCGGATGTGATTATCTGCAATCCTCCTTATTTCAGAGAGTCCACACCCAGTCAAGTGACCCATCGCAACATCGCAATGCATGATACGGATCATTTTATCGATGACTTGTTCAGGTATGCGCTGACCTATCTTACTGATCAGGGTGAGCTTCATCTGATCTATCCAGCGGATGAACTGGAAGGGTTGATTGAACTGGGGTTAAGTGCGGGCCTGCATGTGAAAAGGATGCAGTTTGCGTATAAGTCCAGCAAGCAGGTGGCTCATGTTGTTATGCTTGCTTTTCGGAAGAATGCACGCAAGGGGTGTGTGGTGGAGATGCCGGTGATAATACGATAAACGGATTCAGTGAGTACTGAATCCGTTTGTTTGTATCTAAGCAAAGACCATCGTGTCACTGAGATCATCGGTGACATTCAACGTATTGAAGCGTTCTATGAGTTTTTGGACACTGAGCTGTTTTTTCTCATCGGCATCAATATCCGTGATGACTTGGCCTTTGTGAAACATCAATAGACGATTGCCGTAATCTATCGCATGCTTCAAGTTATGGGTAACCATCAAGGTTGTCATGCGCCGTTCACTGACAATACGGTTGGTCAGCTGGATAATCAATTCACTTGTTTTTGGATCCAAGGCAGCAGTATGCTCATCCAGCAACAGCAGTTCAGGATCATTCATCGTGGCCATCAGCAAGGAAAGCGCTTGACGCTGGCCGCCCGAAAGAGCACTGACACTGACATTAAGCTTATCTTCCAGGTTCAAGTCAAGTGAACGCAGTAAATCCTTGTATTGATTGATTTTCTTTTTATTCACGCCCTTGGTGAGGTTGAAGGGATGTCCTTTATTATCTGCAATCGAGATATTCTCCAGAATGGTCAGTGAAGGAGAAGTTCCTTTCAGGGGGTCTTGATAGACTCGGGCAAAGCGCTTGAGCCGTTTATGTTCCGCAAGTGCTGTAATCTTGTCCTCATCAAAGAAGATATCCCCTTTATCCGGGGCAACATTACCGCATAGGATATTGAAAAGCGTTGATTTGCCGCTTCCGTTGGAACCGATAATTGTCACGAACTCGCCTTCATTGATGTGAAGATTCAAATCATGGTACAGTTCAATTTCATTGACTGTATTGACATTGAAGGATTTATAGACTGATTTAAGATCGATCACGTTTCTGACCTCCTTTGAAGAAGTAGTTATTGATCACAAGCGTTAAGATAAAGAGAATGACTGTAATCAGTTTTTCATAATAGGTCGGAACCCCGATTTTGATGGCATACGCAATTGCGGCACGATAGAATAATGCCCCGATGATAACCATGGTCGTCATCTTCATCCATTTAACCCGGCTGAAGATCGATGTTCCGATAATTACCGAAGCGAGTCCTATAACGACCATTCCGCTGCCAACGGAGAGACTATAGGTGCCGCCTAGCTGAACGAATAAGCCACCGAATAATCCCACCAAGCCGTTGGAGAGGGCTAAGGCAATAATTTTCGTTCGTCCGATGTCCTGGCCAAGGGAGGTGACAAGCTGAGGATTATCCCCGGTAATTT
>CALNCD010000115.1 GCA_937874965.1 uncultured Erysipelotrichaceae bacterium
CAGCACTTGCAGCAGGGAACTCAGTCATTATCAAGCCTTCAGAAGCAGCATCTCTGGTTGCTGCGGCATTACTGGAGGTGATCCATCCCGGAACACTTGAGATACCGCAAGGACTAATTTCACTGCTTCATGGGGATGCAGCGATGATTTCAGATACAATCATGCAAAGCCAGACGGTACGGAAAATTTCATTTACAGGGTCAACCCGGGTTGGGAAACTGCTCTTTGAGAAATGTGCATCTACCCTCAAACGAATGTCCCTCGAGCTGGGAGGCAATGCCCCTTTCATCGTCACGGGCGCTGCTGATTTGGAACAGGCTTCCACTGATCTGGTTCTTGCCAAGACCAGAAACAACGGACAGATCTGCGTGGCACCCAACCGGGTGATTGTTCAGCGGGATATTCATGATGCTTTCATGGAAAAAGTGATTCAGAAAGCCAAGCAGGTGAGCGGAGGCAATCCATTGGATGCCTCCAAGCGGTATGGACCATTGATCAATGAAGCGGCTGTTCGAAGGATTAATGGATTATTAGAAGATGCGCGAAGCAAAGGTGCACGTATCGTGTATCAGGAAAGGCTGGACTTTTCCTGCCGGAATATGTTTCCATTGACGATTGTTGATGGCATTCACTCCTCCATGAATATCTATTATGAGGAGATATTTGGTCCTGTGATTGCGTCGTATTGCGTTGATACGATCGAAGCATGCATCGAAGAGGCCAATCACACCGAGTATGGCTTGGCAGCCTATCTCTATACCCGCGATCCGCAGGAAATCACCAGAATTTCCGCTGCTCTTGAAACCGGATTGGTCGGCATCAATACAACTGTTGTTTCTACAGTTGAAACCCCCTTTGGCGGAGTGAAAAACTCTGGAATCGGATTGGAAAACGGCAAGTACGGGTTACGTGAATTTCAGAATGTCACGTTGTTTTCCGAGAGCATGTAAAACGCTCAGATCCAAGATGTTTGAACGACGGCGACGGGTTCTCAATCTGGTGAGAAATTACAGAAACGTCTTCTTTTCAGAACGTTCATGACGCAGAGCATAGAAGATGTCCATCTGAGGTGACGCAAGTCACCTTTTGCGTTACTTGATGGAATTGTACTGATAGGCTATAGTATCGGTAATAGCTCGATGCGCTGAGAAATGGGGATTCAATGAAAAAAGCACTTATTTTTGATTTCGATGGTTTGATTCTGGATACAGAATACTGCTGGTATACCGTGTTTACTGATTGGTTCAAGGTGAATTATCAGTATGATTTGACCATGTCTGATTTCCTGCTTTGTGTCGGTCACACGGATGATCTCTTTCTTAAGTACATGGCGGATATTCTTGATACGACAATTGATCAGAACCGCTTTAAAGCCGAAGTGAATGAAGCCTGTCTCAAACGTGTTCAAGAACTGCCGTTAATGCCGGGTATCCAAGAACTTCTGGATCATGCAAAAGATAGTTCGATACGGTGCTGCATTGTTTCCAACGCCAGTCTAGACTGGATTCTTCCTCCTTTGGAGCGATTGGGAATAGCGGATGGCTTTGAATTCATCATGAGTGCTGCACAAGAAGGCGTGTTCAAACCTGATCCGGCGTTGTATGATCGGGCGGTATTGAAACTGGGGGTGGAAAAGCCGGAATGCCTCATCTTAGAGGATTCAGAAGCCGGATTGGAAGCCGGGTATGCCAGCGGAATTGATGTCATTTTGGTTACAAACCGGATTACCGCCCAGATGATGTTTCCAAAGCATTATAAAAAACGGCTGGCAAGCCTGCAAGGCGTAAGTCTGTCTGCGGTTTTGAGCTAGTACATAATTATTGGTTGAAAAATCCTCCGATGAATCCCATTGTCGGGTATAGTCGGAGGATTTATTGGATTAACCGAAGAACTTCAGGGCAATGTCCTGTCCTTGTTGAATCTTGGCCCATTGCTGTTCCATGGAGAGTTCATTGCCGCCATCACAGGATGCGAAACCGCATTGGTGCGAGACATAGAGCCGCTTTTTAGGAATAATGGCACTGGCTTTGCGAAGCAGTTCCAATGCTCTTGTCTCATCATCAAGTGTATTGGTCTTGCTGGAGAGAACCCCTAAGACGACTTCAGTTTCGGGTTTGTCTTTCAAGGCCTCCAGGGCAACCAGATCCCCTGCACGATCATCGTCCCATTCCAGAAAGAAACGATCATAGTGCTGCTCACTCAGGAATTTCTTGGCAATGGCCTCGTAGGTTCCGCCAGAAGCATGCCTGGATTGGTAATTGCCGCGGCAGTTATGTGTCCAGACCTTTAAACCTAGATTACGCCCATAGTCAGCGATGATATTGTTTATGGCGATAAACTGATCCGCCAGGTCAGAGAGCTGTTGATTGCCGGCTTTGAAGAAACTGTCAGGATTGGATTCATCAAACAGCTGCCAAAGGCAATCATCAAACTGAATGATCGTTCCGCCAGCCTCACGGTATTCACTCAAGAATTCCTTATAGGCATTGATCAAGCCTTGTTTTAGGTCTTCAGGCGTTGCATAGACTTGATCCGGACCGGTCAAGCCATCAAAGATGGAGAGTTCTGTAAAGGCGTGGGCTGCTCCCCAGACCGTTAATTTCACGTCATGATTCTGGGAATTTTCGTTGACAGTTTTGAAGATTTCAATGAAATGATGATTCTTGCCGGATAAAGGCTTGATAATCCGAATCCCGATGTCCCGACGTGTTTCGAAAAGACCGCCATCATGATCTTTAAAGGTGTAGCCGTTGGGCTGTATAAAGCGTTCAATGCCCTCAAGTCCCCAGATAAAGTCAAGATGCCACATTGATTTGGAGTATTCTCCATCGGTAAGCGTATCGATTCCATGGTTGATCTGTTCCTGGATAATGGATTGGATAGCGCTGGATTCAGTATCCTGATACCCCTCGATGTCTGTGTAGAAGGGATAGGTAATGTCGTCACGATGTTCTATTTCGGTCTTGTAGCGCAGAAGGTCTTGGGGACGAAGCAAGGATCCAACCAGCTGGAATTTTGATAGAGTCATAAACAGTTCTCCTTAATGCTTCCATTCTAGCAAATTCCTCCGATAATAGATAATCTTTAATAACTTTCATGTATAATAGGTATTACCTATAACAAGGAGAACTAAATCATGCGTATCCAACAACTTGAATATCTGGAAAAGATTGCGGAAACAGGCTCGCTGAATGAAGCAGCAAAGCAGCTTTTTATCACACAACCCAGTTTAACCCAAGCCATCAAGGATCTGGAAAACGAGTACAGTATCCAATTGTTTATCCGCAGTAAAAGCGGCATGACATTGACTGCTGAGGGGCGGGAATTCATGAACTATACCAAGGGGGTTCTTGATCAAGTGAATCTGCTGAATACAAAATTCAGGCAGGATACGCCCCGAAAACAGTCATTCAGCGTCTCTGCTCAGCACTATGCATTCGTCGTCCACGCCTTTGTTGAACTTGTAAAGCAGTTCAAGGAAATCGATTATGATCTGGCACTTCGGGAAACCTTGACGCAGAACACATTGGAGGATGTTCAAACCCTCAAAAGTGAGGTCGGTGTGATTTATCTGAACCAATTCAATGAAAAAGTTCTGAGACGTCTTTTTGAAGAGCGTGAACTGGCTTTTACCCCGCTCTTCGAAGCCAAGCCGCATGTTTTTGTCGGCCGTGACAATCCGCTTAGTGCATTGCAACGGTTAACCCTGGATGATCTGGTGGATTATCCCTATCTTTCTTATGAACAAGGTGCGACAAATTCGTATTATTTCTCTGAAGAAATCCTGAGTACAATGCAGCATCGCAAACAGATTACCATCAGTGATCGGGCAACCATTTTCAATCTTATGATTGGACTGGATGGTTACACGATCAGTTCTGGCATTATCAGCAGTGAACTGAATGATGAAAAGATCATCGCAATCCCACTGGAGGTGGACGATGCGATGATCATCGGTTATCTGACTCATAAGCGGATGACCTTAAGTTCTGTTGCCCATGAGTATTTACGGCTGTTGAAGCAGCATATCCGCAACTATGGCTTTGAGGTAAGCTGACGGCTATTCAATGGGAATATAAAAATCAGTGATGCTTGATCCTTTTGACGTGGCCGGCGGTTCATTGACATAGAGTTCAAAAGGAGGAGCATCTCTAAGGGTGTACTCGCTTTTAAACAGCCATTCCTGGTAAACCCACGTCCACGCCTCACCGTAGTCTTTTGGACGCAAATCGAAACGGGCAACAGCATAACGGCCGTTGAGCGTTGTTGCACTGATGCTTTCAGAGTCAGGAAGGTGTGTGATTCCCGCTGGAATGGTCATTGCGACGCTGGTTCTCAATTGCTCAGGCGCGCTGATATACGGATTGTCATTGTAGATGGTCAGGACTTTGGTCACATCCGGCCGAATCAGCTGATGGGCATCTGCAAACGTATAGAGCTCGGTAAAGAGCTTACGGGCATTGCGGCGAAAGGCAAGATATGTTCCTCGAAAGCGGATATAGAGGATTGATGAATCCTCGAGTGTTTCAATTCTGAGTTCTGGTTTCAAAGGGATGAACCTCCAATCTGGTTTCAGTATACCTGGATTATTCTGGGAATGATTGGCGAATCTTGCGGTTTCGAAACTGGGTAGGTGTACACTTTAGATGCCGTTTGAAAGCGCGGATATAGGCACTTGAATCACTGAAACCATACAGATAGGCAATCGAGGTTATCGAAAGGGAAGGATTGACAGCCATTACGATGGCTGAGCGTTCGATCTTGATCCGGGAGCAGTAGTGCTGGAGTGTTTCGTGTGCCGTTGCTTTGAATACACGATGAAAATGAAAGACTGACATCCCGCAGTGGCGGGCCAGATCTTCCATGGTGATTTTCTCTTTTAAGTGAGACTCGATATAGTCTTCAGTTCGATTGATTAACGGTGTGTAATTCATGATCTCATCATAGCAAGGTTTTCATCAAAAAGAAATTCTTTTTGAATGCAGCTGCTCCGATCTCGGCTTAACGCAAACTTAAACAACCGTCCCCATGGATAGGATAAAATAGAATTATCCAGCGGAAAAGGAGGAAACTTCATGGAAATCCCTATGTTCATCATCATTGTATTATGCCTCATCGCTGTGCTTCTTTTCCAAGCTGTGCGCTGCCATCGCGCCAGACTTCGAAGTATTGCACGGCTCAAGGGGTTTCAAACGAAAAGTGTTTTGCTTACACGTGGCGAAACAACCTATATCGATGAGGGCGAAGGCGAGGTCATCCTGTCCATCCATGGAATTTTCGGAGGCTATGATCAAGCCTATGAAACCTGTCAGGATTTCAGGAAACAATTCCGGATCATCGCACCTTCCCGGTTTGGTTATCCAGGAAGTGATTGTCCGCAGGAGTGTTCGCCCCATGAGCAAGCTGCCGCTTTAGCAGAATTGCTGGATGAACTTGGGATTCGCAAAGTCAATGTGCTTGGAACATCCGCGGGAGGGACGATTGCCATCCGGTTTGCTTTGGATTATCCCGGACGAACGAATCGGTTGATTCTCTACTGTTCAGCGATGCCATATCCTGAAAAACCTGCCGTGTATGCAGACTATGCCGGGCCGCCAGGATTCTTGATTCATGACTATCCGCTGTTGCTGATCAGTCCGTTTTTTAAAATGATTATGGGAATGGATCCCAAGACCATTCACACGATGCTGCCAGTGGCTTTCCGGCGCAAAGGAGTGCGTGTGGATGCAGGCATCACCAATCCGGATATGGCTAGGAATTACGATGGGTATCCTGTTGAAAATCTACGGATGCCCATCCTGATTCTTCATGCAAAAGATGACCAATTGGCGCGTTTTTCAGCTGTCGAAGCAGCACTTCCTCGTTTCAGAGACCCCGAGTTCATTCGTTTTGAAGAAGGCGGGCATCTTATGAAAGGCCATGCTGAATCCATTCGGCAATCCGTGTTGAAGTTTATGGCAAAACCTCCGGTATAAGCCTCAGGGACTAATCGTTTGCGAAAGGTCCTTTTTTTCGTAGCTGAAGGAGAGCATCATTAGCAATACGATGAGAGACAAGGGCATCGCTGATGGCGATAGAGGCAGAGGGACGCTGTCTCAGACTATCCAGAAATGCTTCGCACATGGCTTGGAACCCTCGTTTTGTCAACGTCGGCACCCAATCATTCTGTTTCGTTTCAATCTGCTGATTCGCTTCATAGCGGATGGTCTGGTTGAGATCACGGACCGTATAATTCATGTGATCAAAGAATACATCGATAATTTCCTCGTCAATTCCGTTGGTGTACTTCATGATGCACTGTGCATAGGAGGTCGTGCTTTTCAGGGTCAGAGCCACACCAGAGAACTTCTGGTCCTGCGTCAGTAACGCAGAGGCAAGACCTTCGACGCTTTCGTCATGCAGAAGATAGCGTGCTGTATCGATGACGTGGATAAAATCATCGAACAGCATTGTTTCCAGGTCCGTGAGATCCATGCGACGATTCTTCCGGTAGAGGACCATGCTTGGTTTTTCTTCGCGGATCAGCGGTTGTATGGCCGGAACAAAACGGCGATTGAAACCGATGAAGCAGGGAACACCGGCACGCAGTGAAAACTGCTCCAATTCCAGGCAGTCATCGTAGTTGGCTGCAATCGGTTTATCCAGATGAACGGGGATCCCCGCAGCAATTGCCATTTTGGCCAAGGTCACATGGGCACGAGTTGCTGCAGCAATGAAAACACCCTCCAAGCCGCTTTCAAGGAATGCGTGCAAATCAGTGTACGATTCATGAATCCGATACTGTTTTTTCACCTGTTCAAGCGTTAAGGGATTACGGGTGCATAATACAAGTTCAACATCTGCCATCTGGCTGAGAACGGGCAGATAAGCTTTAGTGGCGAGATCACCTATTCCAAGGATTCCGATGCGCATTGACAGCCCTCTTTTCTTTGATTATTGTACCAGACTTCAAAGATAAACCCCAGAGCTTATCCTGCAGAAACCACCCTGTTGTAGTGGACTTCAGGTTTGAAGTGGCTGATAAGTGAAATGATGGAAAGGATGTGTTCCTACCGGTCCTGTTCAATCCGTCTGAAAATTTCCGGTAGGATATCGATAAGGTCACTAGGGCTTAGTGAAGTCATTGATAGACGCTCAGCCCCAATATCGCCTGCAAGACCATGAAAATAAACCCCTGAACATGCTGCTGCAAAACTGTTCTTGTGCTGTGCAACAAATGAACCGATCATCCCGGATAGAACATCCCCGCTTCCGCCGGTTGCCATTCCTGGATTGCCTGTCGGATTGATAAACGTGTTTCCCTCGGGAGAAGCAACCACTGTTTGGTTTCCTTTCAGTACAACAACCACGCCATAGCGCTGGGCAAACTCATAG
>CALNCD010000116.1 GCA_937874965.1 uncultured Erysipelotrichaceae bacterium
TGGGTTTTGTTTAATGAAGGATGGGGACAATTTGATGCTGTCAAAGTCACCGAAAAGGTTAAGGAAATGGATCCTACTCGTCTGATTAATTCTACCTGCGGCTGGTTTGATCAAGGTGCAGGCGACATGTACACATATCACTCTTATTTTAAACCGTTAAAGGTTAGGCAACGCAATCGCGCTGTCGCATTGACAGAATATGGCGGTCAAGCCCTAGCGATTCCCGGTCATACTGATTCAAACACACAATTCGGATACAAACAGCTTGATGCAAAAACAGCCAATCACTCCTTGCGAAAGCTGATTGAATCAAAGGTCATCTCCAATATCCCTCGCGGTCTAAGCGCCAGTATCTATACCCAGCTCAGTGATGTGGAATCCGAAGTGAATGGTCTATTGACCTATGATCGAGAAGTCTTTAAATTTGATCTCAGTCAATTGAAATCACTGAATCAGGCCATTTACAGTACGTTTGCCAAAGCAATTCTTGACGATCAGGAAGAACAGTAAAACGCACCTCATTCGAGGTGCGCTTAATCCATCGTTCCAACTATTTCACAAGTTTCTTGAACTCGTCGTATACAAACTGGACTTGCGGCCCAACAATAACCTGAACACTGTTCTTACCAGGCTTCATAATACCACGGATATTGGCTCTCTTGATCTTCGCATCGTCAACCTTGGAAGGATCAACAACTTCAAGACGCAATCGAGTCACACAATGATCGGTTGAAGCAATATTATCAACACCGCCTAACCCTTCAAGAATCAGGGCAGCCATTGCACCGAATTCCTTATCATCAATGTCCGATTCCGCAAATTCTTCAATATCTGTTTCACGTCCAGGTGTCTTGAGGTTGAATTTCGTAATCAAGAACTTGAATAGGAAATAATAGATGAAGAAATAGACGATACCGATGACGATCAGCAGGTAAGGTTGATTAGCAAGCGGTAATCTGAAACTGAGGACATAGTCGACAAATCCAGCACTGAACCCGAAGCCAGCTGTCGTGTGCAAGGTTGCGGCAACAAACAATGATACACCCGTCAACACGGCATGGACCAAGTACAATGCAGGGGCAACGAACATAAAGGAGAATTCAAGCGGTTCTGTAACGCCCGTGAAGAATGAAGCGAAACCAGCTGCCAGCATGAGTGATCCCGTGATCTTCTTGCGGTCTGGCGAAGCAGTCTGGTACATGGCCAATGCAGCACCGACAAGCCCGAACATCATGACCGGGAAGAATCCAGCTTGATACATACCGGTAACACCTTTAACACCCGTTCCGGCCCAGAAGTTAGTGATATCACTGATCCCGATAACATCAAACCAGAAGACGGAATTCAACGCATGATGAAGTCCGGTTGGAATCAGCAAGCGGTTGAAGAATCCGAATAAACCTGCACCAAGTGCGCCCATACCTGACATCCAAGTCCCGAATGCAACCAAGGCACTGTAGACAACCGGCCAGACAAACAGGAGAATCAACGATACACCCATCATAATAACGGACGTTACAATTGGAGCAGAGCGCTTTCCACTGAAGAATGCAAGTGCATCCGGCAGTTTTGTCTTGTGGAATTTGTTATAGATCAACCCACCGATAACCCCGGACAGAATACCGATAAATGCATTATCAATTTTAGCGAATGCAGCATTGACAGCTTCAACTTTGACCCCTGTCAACATTGCAACTGAACTTGATGATAACAAGGTAGTCACAACCAGGAATGCCACTAATCCACTTAAGGAAGCGGCACCATCCTGATCATCCGACAATCCATACGCTACCCCGACAGCGAAAATAATCGGCAGTTTATCAATGATCGCAGATCCTGACTTGATCAAGAACGCTGCAATCTGGTTATTGCCACCCCATCCAGATGGATCGATCCAATACCCGATACCCATCAGGATTGCTGCTGCAGGCAATACAGCAACTGGAAGCATGAGGGCTTTTCCAAGCCGTTGCATATACTTCATAAATCCTCCTTTAGTTGGTCTTTCCCAACACTATAGAACTGAAACATAAAAAGCGGGCGACAAAATACATCATGAATGTATTCGGTCTTGCCCGCTTAAGGTAACAATCCTAGTGACATAAATATATCACCGACAATCCCTTCTGTCAACATCATGAAATAAATATTTCAACTTATTATAAAATTTTTAAAATCGAAATGCAATATCAAAAAATAATTTATAATTTCACAATTTTATTGTAATTTCCACAATTATAAAGAAAAAATAACTAAATATCATAAATATTTTTTATTATTTTCCAATATTTTAGATTTATGTTTTCCGGAATTATTAGCATTCTTCAAAAAAATATCCGCTTCTATCCTTCAGTAATTGAATTATCTGCACATTTTACCTATACTTGACCTATCAGGATTTGATGATCCTCGATGTAGAAGTGAGGGAATTATGGATATCAAAACAGAAATAATCTCGAGAACACAAGAAATCAACGATCAGCTCATCACAATGCGCCGTGACCTCCACCGACTTGCGGAGCTTTCAGGAAAGGAATATAAGACGCATGATTATATTGCCGGAGTCTTAGAATCACATCATATCGCATTTGAATCCATCAAAGGAACAGGAATTCTCGGTATCATCAAGACCGGACGGCCAGGAAAGACACTTGCTCTTCGAGCCGATATGGATGCCTTGCTTATCCCGGAGCAGCCTCGCAACCTCAAACGGGAACGGCTTGTCACCTCGGATGATCCGGAGGTTTTTCATGCTTGCGGTCATGATGGCCATATGGCCATGCTGCTTGCAACTTCGATCATTCTCAAGGAGATGGAACCGGAATTGAACGGCACTTTCTATCTTTGCTTTGAAGAAGGCGAGGAAATCGGCTGCGGTATTGATGCGATGATTGATGCATTAAACGATAAGGGAATCGATGCTGTCTGGGGTATCCACCTCTTGAACTCTTTGCCTGTCAACACAATTTCAGTTGATCCAGGGCCTCGGCTGGCTGGATTAGCCAAAATTGATTTCACCATACACGGCCAAGGCGGTCACGGTTCCCGGCCAGATCTCTCGATTAATCCCGTCTTCACTGCAGCCATGATTCTTAATAATCTCTCAAATACGTTTGCAAATCAAATCGATGCCAACGAAACCGTTACCTTGG
This sequence comes from uncultured Erysipelotrichaceae bacterium, assembly GCA_937874965.1. Taxonomy (GTDB): domain Bacteria; phylum Bacillota_I; class Bacilli_A; order Erysipelotrichales; family Erysipelotrichaceae; genus CALNCD01. The sequence continues at coordinate 3,153 of CALNCD010000116.1, forward strand.
GAATCACCAGCATAGAGGCTAAAAGCGCCTTTAACGTCATTCCTAACGATGCGAGAATTCAAGGATCCTATCGCTTCTTCAATATCAAGGAAGGCATGAAGGCCATTGAATTAACCAAGAGCGTTTGCGAGCACAGTGCAGCAATGAGCAAAGCAACGATTGAATATGCCGACGACTTCGGCATTCATCTCTACCCGACCATCAACGATCCTTCACTATCCGCTCTTGCGCAGAAAGCCCTGACAGATCAGTTCGGAAGCGAGGCAGTCGTATCCTGTGAACCTTGGTATGCTTCCGAGTCCTTCCACCGCTACCTCGATCTGTATCCCGGGGTCTTTGCTTTTGTCGGCATTCAAAATCTGGACAACGGAATCGGTGCACAGCATCACAATGAATACTTTGATCTTGATGAACAAGCATTATCAATGGGTGTTATCGCAAGCCTTCGTTACGCCCTTAGCTTCCAGGAGTAACCCATGAAAAAAATAACACTGACATCTATTGTTGGGCTGATCGCCTTCGCATGCTTAGTGCTTTCTGCCCTTGTTTCATTGATAACATTTATCTCCACCAACGATTCAGCCATGGTTCTCCGCAGCGGCAAACTCGTACTGGGCGCTCTGTTTATTGCTGTCCCATTATTTATCCGACCTAAGATTCTCCGCCAATTCCAGCCACTCGTCATAACCGTTTTCTACCTCTTCATCTTTTTCGCAATTTTCTGCGGGGAAGTCTTCAGTTTCTATTCACGGTTTACCCACTTTGATTCGTTTCTCCATGTACTCAGCGGCGCCCTTCTTTCCGGTGTCGGATTCCAGATTATCCAAACACTCGATAAAACCAAAAGCCTGCCCATTGCTTTCCATGTTCTCTTCGCATTTACTTTTGCCATGACATTGGGCGCTTTCTGGGAAATGTACGAATTTACAGGCGATCGTTTACTGGGATTGAATATGCAACGTTTTGAAGGACAAGTCGGCTGGCATGCGCTCTACGATACCATGAAAGATATCTTCTGTAACACAGCCGGATCATTGACCTGCTCTATTGTTCTAGGGCTTAAGATTTCTTCTAAACACCGGACAAACCCTTGATTCAACCTCCTCAATCCGGTCCGTTGCCTTACACGGACCTTTTCTTATCCTTGATTGATTCACACGCTTTTCACCGCCCCATTGATGCAAAATAAAAACCTGGAATAACTGATTCCAGGTTTTGAATTACTTAACTGCGTCCTTTGTTACTTTGATTCCAGGACCCATTGTTGTCGATAGAGTAACATTCTTCATATAGATACCCTTGACTGCAGCCGGTCTTGCCTTTTCAATAACGCCATAGATCGTATTGAAGTTCTCAACCAATTTCACATCGTCAAAGGAAACTTTACCGATAAGCAGGTTAATATTTCCTTCCTTATCAACACGGTATTCAACTTTACCTTTTTTGATTTCATTGACCGCTTTCGCGATATCTGTTGTGACTGTACCTGTTTTTGGATTAGGCATCAATCCCTTAGGTCCTAAGAGTTTACCCAGCTTACCAAGCTCTCCCATCATATCCGGAGTAGCAACGATAACATCGAACTCAAACCAACCCTTCTTGATGTCTTCCAGGATTTCTTTACCGCCGACAAAGTCGGCGCCAGCATCTTTTGCTTCCTGTTCCTTAGGTCCTTGTGTAACTACCAATACCTTTTGAGTACGGCCTGTTCCATTCGGAAGAACAACAGCACCACGGATCTGCTGATCGGCATGACGCGGATCAACATTCAAACGGAATGAAACTTCAACAGAAGCATCAAATTTTACAGTATTTGTTTCTTTCGCTAATTTCACTGCTTCAGAAACCGGGTAGACAACTGTTCTTTCCACCTTCGCTGCAGAAGCACGATAGTTTTTTGATTTTTTCGCCATTGTCTTACTCCTTATCCATGCCTTCTACAACAATACCCATATTACGTGCAGTACCTTCGATAATACGCATTGCACCCTCAACATCATTTGCGTTAAGGTCAGGTAATTTGTATTCAGCAATTGTCCGAATATCATCAGCTGTAAGCGTAGCAACCTTGTTCACTTTTGAACTTGCTGATCCGCTCTTAATCTTTGCAGCCTTTTTCAACAAGACTGAAGCTGGGGTAGTCTTCAAGACAAAATCAAATGACTTGTCTTCATAGGCAGTAATCAATACAGGGACAATATCCCCTGGGCGATCTTTTGTCGCATCATTGAATGCTGAACAGAACTGAGGCATATTCACACCAACACCAGCCAATGCTGGTCCAGGCCGTGCGCCTCCTGCAGGGAATTGCAGTTTAACAACTTTCGCAACTTTTTTACTCACTAGACAGTCCTCCTTTTATGTGTAATGTCAGTGCTGTGGTGTATGAATGGTTGCACACTCTCCCACAAAACCAAGCCTTTTACGGCTAATATATAATAGACAATCCAGCTACGAATGTCAAGGTTTAAATCAGGAGATTAACCTTAAGTCTGAACCGAATATGAGAATGTCTCACTGTTCGAGAAAGCGAATGTCCCACTTCAAGAACAATAGATTTCTGATTTCGGAAGTGAGAACCTGTATTAAGCTAACATAGGAATGTACAGCACGCTATGATGCCGTCATGTCAAATAGAGGTTCATATGCTTATAATAAATGACAGCAAAACCATACTTTCAGTCATAACCCAGAATGACAAACGTACTCACATCGTACAATACCTAACATCGGACATTGCCGCAAAGCCAATACATAAACTATCGGTTCAGAAAGAATCTGTTTACTTCCTTGCATCGGCTAACCTCTCAATACCGATTTGCGGTATTATAGCTCATTGGTAAAGGTTCGGTTCATTCACAGAACCTTTTCTTTCAGACACTAGTTTCTTTCTTTTATCTTGACTCTTTGGCTTATTTCATAAGCACGTCGTTTAATCCGTGCTTCATGCTTGTTCATAAAACGATTGGTTACTTTCGCAATCACATAGATTATTGCGGCACTGACGGCAATCAGACAGCCCGTTACAATCATCTGGTCTTTCGAAAGATTTACCAAATGAATAAAATCCCAGAATATATAGCAGGCAAGAATAAATCCAGCTACATCAACAACAAGCACCAATGCACTCCACCATGTCAGCGGCCTGAAGATCCGGTAGATTAAGGTCAAAGACAAAAATCCAGTCACGAAATAGAAAATAGTAAAGCGCACAGGCAACGGATACGGCACAAATTGCACAATCAGGAACATGATGCAGATCGTAATCGCACTTGGAAAGGAAAAGCGCATAACATGACTCAGAATAGATTCCTTCGGTTTCTGTGCATTGTTATCAAAAGTTACCACCGTTGACGGCAGACCTTCAATAAACATATTCATCAATGTCAGCTGCACCGGAATAAACGGATAGGGGATGTTCAAGACAATTGCTATCATGGAAAGCACTGCTGTATAGATAATTTTCAGGTAGTACATTGATGCCGATCGGGAAATATTATTGACAACTGTCCGCCCTTCCAGCACGACATCCTTCATCGTCGTGAAGCAACTGTTCAAAAGGATAACCTGCGATACTTGCTTGGCTGCATCGCTTCCCGAACCCATCGCAATGCTGCAATCAGCACTCTTCAAAGCCAGAACATCATTGACCCCGTCACCGACCATCGCCACTTTCATCTGGTTCTTCTGAAGCAGTCTGACCAACACTTGTTTCTGATGCGGACTTGCCCGTGTAATAACATTATAGTTCATGACGACATCTTCCAAGGCAGCCTCATCTTTAATCGACGAGAT
>CALNCD010000117.1 GCA_937874965.1 uncultured Erysipelotrichaceae bacterium
CCATGCTGAAAGCGAAAGCAACCGGCCAGCGTTTCTTTGAATTTGATCAAAGCAGTTATGCTGATGGCAGTTATTTTGAAGGACGCGGACAGATTCTAGCGAAGACTGAGAAAGTCAAGGAACTCTTTGCGGAGATTGATATTCCCACAGATGAGGACTGGATGGCTTTGAAGGAAGATGTCATGGCTTATGGCCTGTATAACTCAAATCGTCTTGCGGTTGCGCCTAATGGATCAACTGCTTACGTCATGAGTGCTACTGCCTCGATTACCCCGATCAAGCAGCTTGTGGAAGAGAGAACCTACGGGAATTCGAAGACCTACTTTCCGATGCCGGCTGTCGATACTGCTTCATTTATGTATGAAACCGCCTATCGGATGGATAACTACAAGGTTATCGATGTAATAGCGACGGCCCAGAAACATGTGGATCAAGGAATCAGTTTTGAACTTTGCGTGACTTCCGATGAAACGACACGTGACTTGATCAAGTATTATCTTTATGCGCATTATCAAGGGATAAAGACCCTGTATTACACCCGGACTCAGAAGCTCAGCGTGGAAGAGTGCGAGAGCTGTGTCGTTTAGGAGGACGTATGAATCAAATCAAAGATATATTAGCAGTTAAGGACTACTCCGGGGCCAACTGGAATGAGCCGGAGGATGACTATACACAAACGTTCTATGAACAGAATCTTTCTCAATTCTGGCGTCCCGAGGATATTTCCATGCAGGGTGATCTCAACGTCTGGCATATTTTGTCCAAAGAAGTCAAGGATGCCTATGCCCAGAATCTCCTGGTGCTGACTTTCTTGGATACTTATCAAGGTGATATCGGGATGCCTGTGGTGGCCCGTTCCTTTGATGAAGGATGGCACCAGCGCAAAGCAGTGGTTAATTACATGTCGGCCATGGAGAATGCAGTGCATGCGAAAAGCTATTCCAACATCTTCATGACGTATCTGAAGACCGATGAAATCAATGAGCTCTTTGCATGGGGCGAAAAGAATAAGAACCTGCAGAGCATCATGGCAAAGATCGTGGGCTACTATGAGAAACTTGATCAGTACAACTATCTGCGCAAATACCAGATATCAGGTGTTGATTTCTCTGAACAGGAGTTCAAAGAGGTTCAGTATCAGGCAATGGTTGCCAGTGTCTTTTTGGAAACCTGCCTGTTCTACAGCGGCTTCTATTATCCTTTGTATTTCTATGGTCAGGGCAAATTGATGCAAGCAGGCGAAATCATTAATCTGATTTTACGGGATGAGAGTATTCATGGTCTCTACATCGGCCGATTAGCAATCGATATCTACAAGAGCTTCACCAAAGAAAAACAGGATGCGCTTTATCTGTGGACGATTGATCTGCTGTTATCCTTGATGGATGACCAGATGCAGCTGGTCGAACAGGTTTATGCGCCGGTGGATCTGGTGCATGATGTCAAAGTATTTGTTCGTTATAATGCGAATAAGGCACTCATGAATCTAGGGTTTGATGCCTATTATGACTATGAAGAGGTTAACCCGGTGGTCTTGAACGGTTTGAACACACAGACAAAAACGATGGATAATTTTTCAATGAAAGGAAATGGGTATCAGAAGATGAAATCAGAGGCAGTCAGTGATGCTGATTTCATCTTCACCCAGGAAAAAATCAATGGCTAAGGTAATAATGCTAACCCAGGAGAACTGTCCGAATTGCAGTTCCCTGAAGATGTTTCTTGAATTCGGAATGAAGAACAAATACAAGGATGACATTGAAGTGGTCCATCGTCAGTCTGATGAATCACGGTTTATGGAACTGGTGCAGACCTACGATGTAGCCAGCACGCCGGTTTTGATAGCCGATGACGAAGTCTTAAGAGACTGCAGTCCGACAAAGACAATTGAATTCCTGAATAAAGCAGTACAATAGAGCAGATCACTGCTCTTTTTTTGACTTTCAAAACCAGGTAATCAGTTGTATAATAGCGCTATGAAATCATTCTTGAAAAAACTGAAAGCCATTGTATTAATGTTCACGTCGGCTGAGGGGACATTGTTCACGTATTCCTTTGCCTATGCCTTTCTATTGGGGATGGCGCCTTTGATTATGGTGATTATTCTGTTTGTTTCCAAATATGTTGTTGAGGCAAGCCAGATCAGTGAATTCTTATCCATGCTTCTTCCAGAGGAATACAGCGTAACCTTCGTTAATTTCCTGAAGGGGGTATCCTTTGATAATATCATTGCTTCCTTGATTCTGCTTGGTGTCTGTATCTTTGTGGCGTCCAACAGTATTTACTCACTCATGCTGTTTGATCAGCAACGGCACCCCCAGAAAATGAATACATTGCTGCTTCGTTTATTGGCCATTGCCAATCTGGTGATCCTGATTGCTGTCTCCTCGGTAACCGTTGCGTTTACTGATTTCATCAATGGTCTGTTCATTCATGTTAATTATCTGACCCAGGTTCTGACCTTGTTGGTTGTTTTCTTAGTGTTCTACCGGCTGCTCTCCATCAGCAACTCCAGTTTCCGTAAAGTCTACAAAGGAGCCGTATTCGCTGCTCTTGCGATGTCCTTGATGGGAATTCTCTTTTTCAAGATTATCAATACGTTTACAAATTACGATACAATCTACGGACCATTAGCGTCGATTATGGTTCTGCTCTTGTCTTGTTACGTCGTTTCCTGTATTGTTTATCTAGGATATTGTATTAATATCGTTTTGGAAGCAGAGGGAGAAACCAATGAAACTCAGATTGAACAAGGTCATAAAGGCGTATAAGCAGAAAGAAGTCCTGCAGGAAATTGATTTTGAATTTGAAGAGAATAAGATTTACGGCTTGCTTGGCCGCAATGGATCAGGAAAGACCACATTGTTTAACTGTATCGCAGGTGAAATTCCTTTGACCAGAGGGACGATTGCCCTGGAAAAAGAGGGTATCAGTGCTCCATTGGGTTTGCAGGATATCGGCTATGTGGTATCAACTCCGGTTGTTCCTGATTTCTTGACCGGACGTGAATTCATTCAATTCTTCCTTGATCTTCATCAGGCGTCCATTCCGGATTTGAAAACCCCGGATGAATACTTTGACCAGCTGCAGATTGATTACCCGGATCGTGATATCCTCTTGAAAGATTATTCCCATGGAATGAAGAACAAGATGCAGATGCTGGTAAACATTATCTGGAATGCTTCTGTTCTTTTGCTGGATGAACCCTTGACAAGCTTTGATGTGGTGGCAGCTCAAGACATGAAAGATCTGCTGCGTTCAGTGAAACAGGGTCACATTATGATTCTCTCCACCCATATTCTGGAAATCGCATTGGATCTTTGCGATGAGATTGTTGTTTTGGTGAATGGGAAGCTTCATCTGATTGAAAAACCGGAGACTGAAGCGGCATTCAAGGAAGCAATCATCCATTACCTCATGCAGGAGCAACACAATGAAACAGATTAAGGCGTATTATAATCTGCGGTTTTCTTACAGTGCAAATGGCCTGCTGCACTGGTTATCCACAATCCCGGGAGTTCGTTCCATTCTGCCACGGAATCTCTATCAGCATATCGGACTGAAAAGAGGGGTTTCAATTCTAGTCCTTGTTCTGACATTTCCTTTCAAGCTTATCGGGCAGATCATGTCTTATTTGGTTTTCGCGGCGATCTTCTATGCTGTGCTCATCCTCTCGGCTTGGCAGTCCGGTGCAGATATCGCAACCCGGTTTCTGCCGATTATTCAGTCTGGTCTGCCTTTGGTCATGCTGCTGACCATCGTGATTAATGCCGTGGACTTATCCAAGATTTTCATCCCTGATAAACTAAAGGTCTATGCCTTGAAAAGTTTGTTCTGGAATCCTTTGGATTATCTGAAAGTAGAAGGGTTGCTTTCGTTGATGAAACGGGTTGTTGTCCTGTTTCTTTCCTTGCTTGCGCTGAAACTGGTCATCAGTGTGAGCTGGCTGTTCATTCTTCTCGCATGTTTTCTGTATACGGGATTGTTCATCACCATGCAAATTGTCTGGCTGCATGTCCAGATAACAATCAGCAAGCGTTTGAATACACGGGTTTCGATTGGATTGTCGGCAGGTGTGATTCTGGTTGGACTCGTTTTGTATTTCCTGCATAGCTATCTGCTGTTTGAAGAGCTATGGCTGTATGGTGTTCTCGGACTTGTCTGTGCTGTTTCGGCAGTATTGGCCTTCCGTAGTCTAGATCAGATCACATCAGCCCAACAGGTGTATATTCGCTCCAAATATGAACTGCTGAACCAGCAATCGATGAAATCTGTCAGTATTGCGGCGATGCAGAAGAAAACAAGGATTGATGCGAATGATGTCAGTGTTTCCAAAGCCATTTACCGTAAGAAGGGATATGCGTTCTTCAATGCGATGTTTGTAGCCCGCCATCGTCGGATCCTGTGGAAGCCGATCCGTAATTTTGCAGCCGGCATTCTGCTGATTTGCTCTGCTGCATTTATTGTTCTTTTAATCTTTCCGGATCTTCGTACCGGTGTCTATCAGGTGATTATCAATGTTTTCTCCGGGCTATTGATTGCGATGTATTTCATCAACCGCGGTGAAGTTTTTGCCAGCGCACTGTTTTTCAATTGTGACCACAGTATGCTGATGTATCGTTTCTACCGTGAGAAAAAAAGTATTCTCAAGAACTTCTGGCTTCGTTTCAGGACATTGCTCGGCATGAACAGTGTTCCAACACTGGCATTGGTTCTTGGCCTTTGTGTTCTTGCTGGATTTGCGCGTGTCAATCTCCTTTCTTATCGGTTTCTTCTCTTGATAGCCAGCGTTGTTGCCAGTGCAATTCTCTTTTCATTCCATCATCTGTTTGTCTATACGGTTCTGCAGCCCTATAATGCCAATCTGGAAAGCAAAAGCAAAACCTTTGCGATAATCAACGGTATATTCTACATGGTTATCTTCCAGACCCACAACATTCCCTCAGAAATCCTGTCCTGGATTGTAGTTATCCTTTGTGTTATCTATGTGGTTGTCGGAACACTGCTGATTCCAATCCTGGCGCCTAAGGGCTACCGGTTGAGGGCTTGAGTCATGTTGACCTTTGTGCGTTATGACGATGAAATTCTTCTTCAGTATGAGAAGAGGGAGGATTGTTACAGTATTACAGAAGATGATCTGCTTGGTTTTCCCTATGAAGCGTATGAACCGATTCAGGTGTTCTCTGACGATTACTATGAGTTGTTTCTCGACGACAAGGCCAGCTACCCTACGGTAAAGGAAGATAGGTGGTACAGCGCATCTGTCATTGTTGAAAAGATCAACAGCTATGCATCGTCAACTGCATCCGGCGTGCAGAGGATGAACGATTTATCAGTACTGATGCAGGAATACCTGCGGCTGCGTGAACCCTATCAAGGGTAATCCGCTTGTCAGGGAATTTGTAAGGGAATACTGACAGGATCAATCGTGAATTGAAGAAAGGAACGGCTGATATGTTTCGACAAGCAACAGTAAAAGATATCGTTCGATTGCAGAAAATTCTCGTTGAAGCCTGGAAGACAACCTATGCCGGTCTATATTCTGAGGCCTATATCCATAATGTCATTGAAATCTATTACAACCTGGATCGTTTACGTCAGGAGACAACTGTATTCTCCAAGGCGTGGTCGGGATACTATGTGTGGGAGAATGACGGAAATATCGTCGGGTGTATCGGCGGTGGGATTGATGGCGCTGGTGTCGGCGAAATTTATGTCTTTTATCTGGATCCACAGGAAAAAAGAAAAGGCTATGGGCGTCTGCTTCTGGATGCTTTTACCTCAATTCAAAAGCAAGACTATTCGATAAAGAAGCAGGTCGTTGCGGTGACAAAGGGCAATCGGATGGGTATTCCTTTCTATGAGCGCATGGGGTTTGTTGACGAAGGAATCAGAATACCGGCGATGCCAGTGATGAATGAACACGAGTATTCGCTTGTGATGTCTCGTGATGTATAGATTCGGTTCACCCGGATTGTTCATCGTCGAAAATCCGCGATACAGCGTTAATTTCTGTTTTTTTACTGATCTTCGCAGCGCTTATATTGACAGTTTGCCTGAAAGCAAGTAAACTGAATCTAACAGTAATCCTTTAACAGTGTCCAGAGAGGCAGGGAAGGACGGTTCCATCTATTCAGGTGATCTCTCCCTTCGTCTTTGGCGGAGGGATTTTTTATGGAGGGACTATGGAAAAGATTGTGGTGGATGCACAGACCATGAAGCGCGCTCTGACTCGGATTTCCTATGAAATCATTGAGCGCAACAAAGGCGTGGGTGATCTTGTCATTATCGGTATCAAGACGCGTGGTGTCTATCTTGCTCATCGGATTGCTGAGAGGATCAAGCAATTGGAAGGAGTGGAGATTCCGGCGGGTGTTTTGGATATCACCCTTTATCGGGATGATCTTCAGGGCGAGAAGATTGAAGCCGAATTGCATGCTTCAGATATTCCCTTTGATTTAAGCGGCAAGCAGGTAATCCTGGTCGATGATGTTCTCTTCACTGGACGGACAATCCGTGCAGCAATGGATGCGATTATTGATCATGGCCGTCCTAAACGGATTTCGTTGGCTGTTTTGGTTGATCGCGGGCATCGTGAATTACCGGTGCGAGCTGATTATGTAGGTAAAAATATTCCGACTTCCCTTGAAGAAAGCATCAAGGTTTGTATGGAAGAAAGTGATGGTCAGGACGCAGTCATGATTGTCCGTTAATTCAGGTATACACTTTAATCTTGTCCCGTGAGGCAAAAAAGCGTATCTTCTTCAGTGTTCTGTTCTGTCGATTAAACGCATCATGCCTTGCACGTGCGTTTTTTTTATGGAGGAAATCAATGAAACGTCATTTGCTTACTATGGAAGATCTTCCGCTGCCGACCATCCAGAACCTGATCGAGAGAGCCTTGGTGTTCAAACAAGCCAACCAGTATCCTGCTTATCCGCGTGTTTTC
>CALNCD010000118.1 GCA_937874965.1 uncultured Erysipelotrichaceae bacterium
GTTTGTCATCGGACTCACTAAAACACCATTATAGTTGGTACTGCTTCCATAACTGATGGAAGGAAGCTGAGTCGTTGTTTTCAGATGTTTGAAAATCGCAGTCGCAAATTTATTAGATGCATGGGAAGAATAAACAATCTGTCCACCCTGTGCAGCAGTATCTTCTGAAGCATTGAGCTGCAAATCAAGATAATACTTGGCCCCGCTCTCCTTTGCCCGAAGAATACGGCTTGGATTGCCATAGGTGTTTATCACCTCATCTTCGCTGCTACGAGCAATTAAGACCTTCAAACCTGCTGATTCCAGAGTATTCTTCATGGTCAGCGCTATACCATAGGTTTCCTGGTACTCGCTCAACCCATTGGCACTGACCCCCGCATAAAGTGCACCGCTGTCTTCATTCATTCCATAGGGATCAATGACCACATGGTAAATGCCGGCGCTTTCGGTTACTGAAGGATCAGTTTCATCCAAAGCAGTAACCTCGATAAACAGGTAATTCTGTGTAAGCAAATTCGATTCAATACCGCTGTCAAACAGCGTACGATCAGAGATCAAACGAATTCGATTCAATTTGCCATTTCTGCGAACTGTGTAAAAAGTATCAGAGATCTGAGCAGGACTGATCAGCAAACGCTTGTCCAGATTCTGTGAAATCGAGACGGTATAAAACCCTTCTTCTAGACTCTCCACTGGAATTTGACTATCGACACTTGCTCCTAAAAAATAACTTTTCTCGCTTGAGTTGCAAAGATTGTTCAGATAAATTGTCTGTCCGGCAAAATCATCACGATTAGTCAACGAATAGCTGTTATGAAGCAAATTCAATGTTTCTCCATAGTAAAAATAGTCATTGGTCTCGATTGTCAGATCAGTATTTACATTCTTAAGCAGTTCGCGGGTCTTATAAGCAGACAATCCGCAGATACTCATTCCAGTATCGTTCTCATCATTTTTTGGAAAGAAAGCATTGTAGGATATATAAGCAAGAATAAGAACGAGTACAAGGAAAGGAATTACAATTTTGTAATTCAGTGTTCGTCGTCGTTGTGGTGGAACATAATTCCTGCGTATCGTCATTGTTAATCCTCAATCTCTATATCCACGATATGCTTTGCATAGCGCTTATCCTCAGGAGGCGGGGTCATGTAGTTCGAACTATAGGCAATTGTGAGGTACTGGTCATACTGATTGGGAACCGGATAGAAGCCATCTTCAAATTGAACCCGCCGGGTCGGATAGAGATCAGTCCGTTTCACCCTTTTGTCCTTGAATCCATCCCAGGTCCACCGTAACGTAAAATAGATATCCTGCGAATCGTGATAATGGTCGGCATACCATTGTGTATACTTAACCAAGACATTCTTCAGAAAAACAGGATTGAAATTAAGATTCTCAAGAAGAACAATTGGAGGCATCAGCAAGCTGCTTGCGAAACGATGGAGAAGATGAACTCCTTTATTTTCAGACATCGAATCAAAAATAAAGACATCAAGAAACAATCCGTCACCCGAGGCACAACGATTCTTAAGAAAACGATTCACCTCTTTGACATAAGTATGACGTTTACGGATCTTCATTGCAGGAATAAGGACATTATAGGCTTTGTCATTTTCAAAACATTGATAATAAAAGTCCTCATTCAATTCTGTTTTCAAAGCTTTGAGCAATTTAAAATAATTCGCGTAGTCAACAATGACATCCAAATCGTCATCCCACG
>CALNCD010000119.1 GCA_937874965.1 uncultured Erysipelotrichaceae bacterium
GCAAGCAGTTCCATCTGCTCCAATCAGGCCCACTGTGCGCTGAGTGCGACTATTTTCTGCGGTGCTCTGGGCCCGGAAGGGCTTTATGAAATGGCGCATCATTCTCTGTCCAAAGCGCACTATTTCCAGAAGGAACTGGCAGCTATCGGCTTGGAGCTCACCTATGATCAGCCGTTTTTCCATGAGTTTGTAACGAGCGTGCCGAATGCACAGGTTATTCTGGATTGTTTGGATAAAGCAAATATACTGGGAGGCTATCCGCTGGATGAACATCATCTGCTGTGGTGCGTAACGGAAAAGGTAAGCAAACAGACTTTGGATGACATTGTTCTGCGGATCAAGGAGGTGCTTCATGGGTAGCCCGTTGATTTTTGAACGGTCGGTTGAAGGCCGTCGCTGCGTTGTTTTGGGCAAACTGGATGTCGAACCGACGGTTCTTGAGGACTGCTATGTTTCTGACCATCGTGTGGACCTTCCAGAGATAGCGGAAGTGGATCTGGTGCGGCACTACACGAATCTTTCCCGAGAAGCCAAAGGGGTCGATAATGTGTTCTATCCGCTCGGTTCTTGTACAATGAAATACAATCCCAAGTTTAACGAAGCCATGGCTTCATTGCGGAGATTTACACGGCTTCATCCTCTGCAGCCGGTTTCATCCTTGCAAGGGATTCTTGCGGGTCTGTATCGGTTGCAGGAAAGTCTTGGTGAAATTACCGGAATGGATCAGTTCACCCTTCAGCCCGCGGCCGGTGCCCAGGGCGAATTCCTTGCCTTAAGCATGATTGCGAAGTACCACCAAAGCCGTGGGGATCATCAACGGACGATCGTTATCGTCCCTGATTCTGCCCATGGAACAAACCCGGCTTCGGCGGCTATGGCAGGCTATCAGGTACAAAGTGTTCCCAGCAATGCTCAAGGCGGTGTCGACCTAGAGGCGCTTACGCTCCTCTTGAACCATCAAGTTGCTGCCTTGATGCTGACGAATCCCAACACGTTGGGTTTATTTGATCCGAATATTGTTGAAATTGTTGATGCGGTGCATCAGGCAGGTGGTTTGGTCTATTATGATGGTGCCAATATGAATGCCATCATGGGTCTGTCCCGTCCTGGAGATGTCGGCTTTGATGTGGTTCACCTGAACTTGCATAAGACTTTTTCCACACCGCATGGCGGCGGCGGTCCTGGGGCTGGTCCGGTGGGCGTCAAAGCGCATCTTGTACCGTTCTTGCCGAAGGGAACGATCATCAAAACCGGAAGCGGTTATGATTTCTTGGAAGGTGCCCCGTTAAGTGTTGGCCGGATTCGTAGTTTCTATGGAAATACGCTTGTTTTGATCCGTGCTCTGACCTATATTTTAACGTTGGGAGCAGATGGCCTTAAAGAAACATCGGAAGCGGCATTGATCAACGCGAATTACCTGATGGAGAAGTTGAAGACAGTGTATACGGTAGCATATCCGGGTATTTGCATGCATGAGTTTGTGCTTACATTGAAAAATGAGCGGGAGACCTACCATGTCAGTGCCAAGGATGTCTCCAAGGCATTGCTGGATGAATCCATTCACTCCCCGACGATGTACTTCCCTTCGATTGTTGAGGAAGCCCTGATGATTGAACCCACCGAAACAGAAAGTCAGGAAACATTGGACCATGCAGTTGACGTGCTCTTAGAAATCCACCAACGAATGGTCAGTGATCCTGAATCGTTGCAGGCCGGGCCATGGAAGACGCTGTTGAGACGGGTGGATGAAGTGCAGGCAGCGCGTCATCCGATACTGAGGTATGTGAAAAAGTAAGTTTTCCCGGCAATGATTCCGCTTGAATCCGGGGAAGGATTGAAGGGTTGTCCTGGCTGATCGCGTACGGTACAGAAAAAAACAAAAAGTGACACACGTCACTTTTTTTCAACAGGCAGCAAAGTCAAGGCATGTCTGAATTGATAGAGGATGATCAACCAGCAAAGATCATAGATAGTGGTTGTGATTGCACTGAACAGTGCCAGTATCGGCATCGTGTTCGACAGCATGCTGATGCCGTAAACGAGGATAAAGACGATGAGCCAGCGCTGAAACAGGGTGCTGTAGCGGGGTATCCTGAGTTCGGTCAGGGACAGGGATGCAAGTCCTTGAATCAGGAAGGCAGAGCTGAGGATATGGAAGAGACTGGTGATGTAGGCAAACCATGGCAATTGAATTGATAGCATCACCCAAACAGCATTGGCAAAAAGCAGAATTCCGGTCACACCGTGTAGAATGGCCGCTATGCTTAAGCTTCGGTTAACGGTTCTCAGCCGATAAAGGATCAAGGCGATGATGAGGAAGCCGACACCTGTAATCACAAGGCTGTAGTCCGTAAAGAATTCAGCCAAAAAGAGAAGGATATAGGTTGTGAAAAGAGCGGTGAGCGGTTGTATTAATTTATCAGCGGTCGGCGTCATGGGATAAGGTTGAAATGCTTCAGGGCACTGACGATGCCATCGTCTAAAACAGAATCCGTAATATAGTCAGCGGCGGCTTTCGCATCACTGCTGCCATTGCCCATAGCGACACCGATTGCGGCATGTTCCAGCATCTTGATATCATTGCTGGAATCTCCGAATGAGATGACATTGTCCCAAGTCAGGTTCAGTGATTCAAGAACAGAATCGATGGCTTTTTCTTTGCCGGATTGATTCGGGAAGACATCACAGCCTGTCTCGTGGGCCTTTACGATCGTCGTTTCATTCATGAGAATGTGATATGCGAGCACCAGCTGAACATTGCCGAGAATAAAACAACCCATTCCTTTGTTTGAGCTCGATGGGCTAAAGGTTTCCTTTGTTTTGTCAATCAGGATATTGGCTTCCGTAAAGCCATGGAGATATTCGTTCTGGAATGTTTCGAACCCGTGGTAGATTTCAACGCCTTGTTCACATTTCAGACCGATCGCATTGTTGTCTTTGCGGCAGTTTTGAATCAGGGTTTGTGTATCGTGGTCGTCCATGAACACTTGTTTAATAATCTTCTGGTGCTGATTAT
>CALNCD010000120.1 GCA_937874965.1 uncultured Erysipelotrichaceae bacterium
AAACGGACACGGACATTGCCCTGGAGCTTAGCTCTGGACTTTGAGAATTCAAAGGCCTTGTTGTTTCCCTGGCTGTTCATCCTCGAGAAAATATAGAAGATAAATACACCCATAATCAGATACGGAACAAAGACCTTGATCAGATCAATCCACTCATTGGTCTGATAAGGATCAACGACAACGGTCTGTGAAACCTTAGTATCAGCCAAAGTCATGACCTTGTTTAAAGACTCCTCCGTATTCGGGACATTGACAGTAAAGGAAACATTCTTTCCACCGTCGACATAAACCCCGCTTACATTCACAACTGTTGTGCTTGGCTTGACCGTCATGGATGTGACTGTCTTCTGTTCAAACAACTGATAGAATTCACTCACGTTCAATTCTTTTACAGTTCCTTGATTGAAGAACATAATCATCGATGAAATCGCCAGGAAAACAATAATGTAAGGAATAAAATTACTTAACTTGCTTTTAGACTTCCTCATTCACTCTACACTCCTCTAATCTATTTATAACATTCATCTTTCAGTACACCTACAAATGGCAGGTTACGGTATAATTCATTGAAATCAAGACCGAATCCGATGACGAATTCATTTGGAATCTCAAAACCGATATAATCGATTGAAACCTCTACTTCACGACGTGAAGGCTTGTCAAGCAAGGAAACCACTCTGACATCAGTTGCACCTTTATTCATCAGCAACCGAGTGACCTCTTTTACAGTACGCCCTGTATCCACAATATCCTCAACAAGAACAATGGACTCCCCAAGAATGGACCGATCCAGATCTTTCAAGATACGGATATCCCGCAATGACTCTGTTCCCTCATAACTGGAAACATCCATGAAATCAATTTCAAGATCAAAATCAATATGCTTGATCAATTCAGCCAGAAACGGGACAGAACCCTTTAATAGCGCTATAAACAACGGTTTACGCTCTGAATCGTTATAATCTTCTGTAATCTGCTTTCCTAATTCAAGGCTTCTTTTTTTTATTTCTTCTTCACTGACCAGTATTTTCTTTACATGTGGATGCATGACATCTAGTCCTCCAAACTATCATATTTTATCACAAACATTGAGGGATTGTTAGAATAATGCGACAGATCACAGCCAAGTTTATCAACAAAAATTACATGGCCAGCAGAATTCTCGATCACAATCCAGGAAAGACGATCTTCATAGCTGATTTTCCGGTCGATAAAGAACCGATTCAGCTTCTTTGTCCCATACCGCATCTGAATAGAATCATCGGCCTTGCCGCTACGGATCAGGATTGGAAAATCCTTCGGATAAAGCGTCACTCCTTCAATCGGATGACCCGCAGACTCCAGATGGAACTGAGGACAATGGAATGGCTCTATTTTACCAAACTTATAGCTGAATTCATAATCTTTTCGATGAAAAACGCTTAGGACACCCTTCTCCAGCAATAGTTCATGACCATCCTTGATCGGAATCACGCCAGAGGATGTTCCGAGTTTACGATCCAGGTCACTGAGAAATGCCTCGGAATAGCTGCGAACGTCTAAATTCCAGGATTTCAAGACACATCTTAGCACATAATTTCGGTAGGATTGTGGAATTGCACAATAATCTGCTAAATTTAGTTTTTTCCCAATCCCTTCCAGGTAAAACGCTGCCTCTCTTTGGAATTCAAAAAGTGATTTCTGATCATTCTCCCTTTGTTTCCATAATTCACGCAAGGCCTCTTCCGGCAATTTCACCAAGTGCTTCCGAAGACGGTTGCGGCTGAAATCATCACTGGCATTGGTCTCATCAAATCCGCTATCCAGACCATTTTGATGACAATACTCTTCAAGATCCTGCTTGCTGCTGGACAGCAAGGGTCTAAGTACGCTTAATCCTTTGTAGGACACTTCTGCTTTCAGCCCGTAGAACTCCGGTTGAATACCGCGTTGCTTCTGCAGAAGGTAGGTTTCAAGATCATCGTCACGCTGATGAGCGACCAGCACTGCTTTACATCCGTATTTCTGAGCAGTATCCACAAAGAAGTCATAACGAAGGATACGGGCATACTTCTCAAAGTTATCCTGATGATCGTACTCTCCATCCAAGACCTCTAACTGCAGGCGGTGGGCCCGGCAATAATCGTCGACAATCTGCTGATCGCGGCGGCTGCTCTCGCGCTGATGATAATTGACATGACAAACAATCAGATTCATTTTGGCTTTGGTACATAAATCAAGCAAGGCCATTGAATCCGATCCACCAGAACATGCAATGATAAGACGCTCTTGGCGCCACTTGTCCGATAAGTTCAACATGGTATCATTATACCTTAAAAATCACATCGTACAGAGCCTCTTTGATCTTTTTAAACTCCAGGGAATCTGTAGGCAGATGTGCATTGACCGATATTACCCGCGCTGTATTGATAAAACGCGCATCATTCACGAACAGAACCGAGGGTTTATGCAATCCGTCAATCTTTCCTATATAGTATAGATGGGCCTTCCCTTCATCAGAGACATTCATGGCCTGCGTTAGCGTATGATGCTTTGAAGTCATGGGAACGACGAATGCTTTATGATTGAAACAGGAAATGACCAAACCGAAATGCTGAAAACCAGCTTCATTGATATAGGCATGACCGAAATCAAAATAACAGATATCGCCCGGCCTGATCGACAATTCCAGACTGATGCTGGACCAATAATGATGACGAAGCATCCGATTGTAGCCGCTCATACATTCCATCGTCAGTTCAATCCGATTCAATTCAGCCAGAAAAAGCTGATACACCATTAAATAATTCGTTTCAATTTCCTGTGTGCTTTGTTCATCTTTTCGAATCAGAAGATTCAGCTGTTTATTGATATGCAACTCCATTTACAATTCCCCCTAAGTATAGATATGCGAATGTTTAGATTATTCCTTTAAAATGTATCTCTCTTCACAAGAGAGTTTTGCTTGCATTTACTTTGTTATGGCTTATAATAGTTTTAGGCATACCTAACAAAGGGGGTAATGATTTGAAAAAAATACTATTAATCGGGCTTTGTCTGCTGCTGATCAGCGGATGTTCCCGTTCAAAGCATGTGGAAGGAAAAATCAACATCGTCGCAACCACGACAATGTTGACTGATCTAGTCAGCCAGATCGGTAAAGATCATGTTTCGCTGACCGGATTGATGGGACCAGGCATCGACCCCCATCTCTACCAAGCCAGTGCAGGAAATGTGATTGACATGCAGAATGCAGACATCGTGGTCTATAACGGTGTTCACCTGGAAGGGAAGATGTCAGAAATCTTTGATGAGCTTTCCAAAGTCAATAAAACCACGATTAAACTGGAAGATGGGCTAAACCAAAGTGCCTTGATCCATGTGGATGAGGAAACCCTTGATCCGCACATCTGGTTTGATGTCAAGAATTGGGAGGATGGTGCACGCTATGTTGCTCAGCAGCTAAGCGCCTACGATCCGGAAAATGCCGCCGATTATGCACAGAATGCACAGGACTATCTCAAACAGCTTGAGGAACTCGACACCTATGTAAGGACGAGAGCCGAAGAACTCCCGAGTTCACAGCGTTATCTGGTGACGGCCCATGATGCGTTCAACTATTTCGCCCGTGCTTACGGGTTTGAAGTTGTCGCAATTCAAGGGATTTCAACGTCATCTGAAGCTTCGACAACCAACATCCGTCACCTTGCAGATCTGATTGTTGAAAAGAAAATCAAGGCAATCTTTGTCGAATCGTCTGTACCAACCAAAACAATCCAATCCCTGAAAGATGCTGTGAGCTCACGCGGATTCAATGTTGAGATCGGCGGTTCACTCTATTCGGATTCACTTGGGGATAAACAATCCAATACAGAAACATATATTAAAACAGTTAAAGCCAACATCGATACGATTGTTGATGCGCTGAAGTAGGAGGAAAAATATGAATGAGAAAAATGCGATTATCGTCGAGGATCTCACCGTTGCCTATTCATTGAAGCCGGTGCTATGGGATATTGATGTCACCATGCGAAAAGGGAAGCTTACTGCCATTCTCGGCCCTAACGGCGCCGGAAAATCAACCTTGATCAAAGCAATCCTCGGCCTTATCAAACCGGTCAGCGGTTCGGTCCGTTTCAATTTTGACCATACAGGCAGCGACTGGCATAAAGAGGTTGCCTATGTTCCGCAAAGCGGCAGCGTTGACTGGGATTTCCCTGCAACTGTCAAGGATGTTGTCCTGATGGGCCGCTATAGCCATATCGGCTGGTTTAAACGCCCCTCAAAACATGACATCGATCTTGCCATGCATACCTTGGATCTCGTTGGCATGGCAGACTTCAGTTCAAGACAGATTTCTCAGTTATCGGGCGGCCAGCAACAGCGGGTTTTCCTGGCACGCTCCCTTGTTCAGGAAGCGGAAATCTATATTATGGATGAACCGCTGAAAGGTGTCGATAAGCAGACCGAGAAAATTGTCATTGATCTTCTGAAGTCCATGCGTGATCAGGGGAAATCCGTTATCGTCGTCCACCATGATCTCGCAACCGTCAAGGATTACTTTGATGATGTCGTCATGATCAACGTCGAACATGTTGCTTCGGGGACTGTGTCGTCTGTCTTTACTGAGAAAAATATCGACCTGACCTTCCAGCGGCATAGCTATGACCTGCTCAGCGGTGAAGCAAATGAATAATCTGCTGTCGTTACTCGGAGATTATACCTTTCAGGTCGTTGCTGTCGGTTCTTGTGCATTAGGGATTATCTCCGGCATTTCGGGAAGTTTCGCGACCTTGCGTCAGCAAAGCCTTTTAGGGGATTCGATTTCTCACAGTGCTTTGGCCGGCGTTGCGATCGCCTTTATCTTAACCGGATCGAAGACAACCGAAGTCTTGTTAATCGGTGCTGGCATAGTCGGTTTGATTGCGACCTATCTGATTACACAGCTCTCCCGCTTTTCCAAGGCTAACTTCGAAAGCGTGATGGCTGTCGTCATGTCCAGTTTCTTTGGTCTGGGTTTAATGCTGCTGACCTATATTCAGCATCTTCCCAATGCAAATCAGGCAGGATTGAACCGTTTTCTGTTTGGACAGGCCGCAACAATGCTATCGACGGATGTCCTCTTGATCCTGATCGTAGCTGTCCTTATCATTCTGACTGTCTGCCTGTTTTTCAAGGAATTCAAGCTCTTTGTCTTTGATCGCGATTTCGCAAGTGATCTCGGCTTGCCAACGGGTTTACTGAACTTTATTCTTTCCACCATGGTTGTGCTTACAGTCATCCTGGGCATCCAGAGCGTTGGGGTTGTCCTGATGAGCGCTTTGCTGATTTCACCGGCGATTGCAGCTCGTCAATGGACACATCATTTGAGTTCCTTGATCGGACTTGCGGCTATTCTTGGCGGGATTTCCGGCTTGGGCGGTACATTGATTTCATCATCCATAACGAATTTCCCAACCGGGCCTGCAATTGTTTTGATTATCAGTCTCATACTGATCGTCAGTTTGCTGATTGCGCCTGGGCGTGGAATCATCTGGCAAAGACAGCAGCTGCATCGAGCCAAACTCAATGTCGCCGCAGACATGATCCTTCTTCATCTTCTGGAAGTTCATAAATCAACGTTCTCAGCTGCGGACTTTGCAGCAATTCATGCCTCACAAGCCCCTTTATACTCTATGGATCAATTAGTGAAGAATCTGCAGGAACGCCATTCCATTGAAAAGCAGGAATCACTGTTTATCGTCCAGGAATCGGCTATTCAGGAGCTGAGCGGCCACCTGAAGAAGGAGGAACCAGACAATGCCTGAATTTGAAATTCAATTAATTGCAGTTATCGCATCCGTAGCCTGCGCTGTTCTTGGTACCTTCATTGTATTACGTAAAATGTCCATGCTGACCGATGCCATCACCCATACAATCCTTCTGGGAATCGTACTGGCCTACTTTATCTCAAAGGATTTGAGTTCCCCGCTTCTATATGTCGGGGCAATCATCATGGGTTTATTCACTGTCTATCTGGTCTCACTTCTTCAAAATACACATCTGCTTTCCGAAGAAGCAGCCATCGGAGTTGTCTTTCCGTTTTTATTCAGTATTGCCATTATACTGATTTCGCTCTTTGCAGGTTCTGTCCATCTGGATACGGATTCCGTTCTGCTGGGAGAATTGGCTTTTGCGCCATTTGATCGGCTCGTTGTCTTCGGTATCGATATCGGTGCAAAAAGCATCTACACGATGGGGTTGGTCTTGATTCTTAATGCCGGCTTTGTTAAGATTTTCTATAAGGAACTGCAGCTTAGCAGTTTTGATTCCTTGCTGGCCTATACCCTGGGATTTGCCCCAACAGTACTGCATTATCTGTTGATGACCTTCGTATCCATCACGGCAGTCAGCGCCTTCTCCGTCGTCGGTTCTATTCTGGTTGTTGCTTTTATGATTGCACCACCGATCACCGCCCGTTTGCTCACCCATGAGCTTAAACCGATGATCTGGATCAGCGCTTTGATCGGTGCCTTCAATGCCTTGATCGGCTATCAAATTGCCCGTTCATTTGACGTTTCAATTGCCGGAAGCATGGCCTTGATGAGCGGTCTCAGCTTTGTCATCGTTCTGTTGTTCTCCCGTCAAAGCGGCATGATAACCCGTATCTGGCAGCAACTGCATCTCAAACGAGACTATGATGATATGGCTCTGCTGATTCATTTGTTCCACCATTACAAAACCGAGGTCCAGGAAAGTGAAACCAACATCCACACCATTGTTAACCATCTGAACTGGGAACCGCACCGATTGGAGAACTGCGTTAAACGCTTGCTGAATAAGCACCTGATTGTCGTTGAGTCTGATCAGTATCAGTTGACCTCAGAAGGCATTGCCTTCGCTGCCCATCAGTATACCACCTTATTCAAATAGGAGATTCCATGAATTCAAACCGTGAAGACTATATTAAAATAATCTATGAACTCCAGGAATTCAGCCCGTTGGTTCATAATAAAATGATTGCCGCAAAACTGAATGTTTCACCTGCTTCTGTCAGTGAGATGATTACAAAACTGCAGAAGGCAGATCTGATTACGACCAGTGAAGACACCAGTATTCACCTTTCTGAAAGCGGAGAAGCGTTGGGACAGCAGCTTTTGCGGAAGCATCGTTTATGGGAAACCTTTCTGGTTGAAAAACTCGGCTATCCCTGGGATGCAATCCATGATGATGCTGAACTCTTGGAACACGTCACTTCAGAACGCCTGGAATCCGCGTTGAATCACTTTCTCAATCAGCCATCGTTTTGCCCTCATGGCAGTCCTATCTATGGCAATGGATCCGGTGAGCGTACATTAGTCTTGCTGAGTGATCTTCCGCTTAATCAAATGGCCAGCTTTGAACGGGTTCAAGATGACCACGACTTGCTTGTTTACCTGTCGTCATTGGATTTCAAGGTCACTGACCGGTTCACAATCATTGAAAAAGAACCCTATGAGGGTTCCTTGAAGCTTGAAAGGCAAGAAGGCTCAGTCTTTTCGCTGAGCTATAAAGCAGCAAGCCAGCTCTATGGCTCAGTGCTTTCTGAATAAAGCAGCACCTTGTGATCCATGGCCTGATCAATCATATGCTGAATATTGCCATTGCCGGCAAATCGACTTTCTGTAAAATCTGAGGAACACTCAACCCAGATCAAGGGATTGAGTTCTTCGACCAATCGGACATCATGGATCAGTCGTCCCATGTATACAGCAAGTTCAATGCCGTCTTGATAATACGTTGTGGTATACAACGGATAAAGCAGAATATCCTGTGCAGTGATACCGGTCTCCTCCCGGAGTTCCCGATATGCAGCTTCAAGGTCTGTTTCATCCGTTTTTTTCTTGCCGCCGACAAAGTTCAGTTTTCCCTGATAAGGATCCTTGACGCGCTCACACATCAAGACCTGACTCAGCTCAGCATTGAAGACAAGAATGAGGTTGACTTGCTTCATTATTCGTTGAAGAGGTCATAGAGGACACTGACCGGCGTATGATTCTGTATCGCTTCAATTGTCTTCGCAAGCATATAGCCGATTGAAATCTGCTTGATTTTGCCTTCCTGACGTTTTTCCTCTGTCAACGGAATCGAGTTGGTCACAATCAATTCCTTGATCTGGGAATCACGGATACGCTGAACTGCAGGACCAGAGAGAATACCATGGGTGCATGCACAATAGACTTCTTCTGCACCGTTGCGGATCAGCATGTCAATGCCGCCCATAAGTGATCCTGCTGTATCAACGATGTCATCGACGACTATCGCTATCTTGCCGTTGACATCCCCGATCAGATTCATGGCCTCCGCAACATTAGGTTTAGTTCGGCGCTTGTCAATAATCGCGATGGATGAATTGGGAATCACATCGGCAAGGCGTCGGGCACGCGTTGCACCGCCATGATCAGGGGAGACGACGACGACTTCCTGTTCAAAGGATTTTCCTCTGAAATATTGCCCAATCATTGCTACTGCACTCAAATCATCAATCGGAATGTTGAAGAAACCTTGAATCTGCGGAGCATGCAGATCAAGAGTTACAATACGATTTGCTCCTGCTGTCTGCAAGAGGTCTGCCATGAGTTTGGCTGTAATCGGCTGTCTTGCCCTGGCTTTGCGGTCCTGGCGTGCGTAGCCATAATAAGGCATGACGACCGTCACTTCATTCGCAGACGCCCGTTTCAGGGCATCCAGAGCCACCAGAACTTCCATATAGGTTTCAGATACCGGATTGCAGGTTGATTGAATGATAAAGACATTCTTCCCCCGTACTGATTCATCAGGTTCAACAATGATTTCACCGTCTGCGAAATGCTTGACCTGGCATTTGCCCCGTGCGACTCCCAGATGCTGACAAATCTCATCGGCCAGCTCAATGCTCGATGATAACGCAAATACAATGATGTCCTCTAACATGTCCTACTTCTCCTTCTTTTTATACTTCAACCCGTAGCCGGCTTTGTTTTCCTGCCGGGAACGAGCGAACGCCATAGCTTCATCATCGACATCATCTGTGATGGTTGAACCTGCCGTAACCACCGCATTCTTTCCGATGGTCACCGGCGCAATCAGATTGACGTTGCTGCCGATAAAGGCCCCATCCTTAACAATTGTCTTGAACTTGTGTTTACCATCGTAGTTTACAGTTACGACCCCGCAACCGATATTGACCTTGGAACCGATATCGCTGTCGCCAAGATATGTCAGATGAGCACAACGGGAATCCTCACCCAGTCTTGTTTTCTTTAGTTCAACGAAATTACCGATACGGTTATCATCTTCAACCACGGTATTCATGCGAAGATGGGCAAACGGTCCGATCTTCACATTATTCTTGACTTCGCTATCGGTGATCCGAGAATCCATGACTTTGCAGTTGCTGCCGATAATTGAATTTTCAATCCAGCAGTTGGCATAGATAATCGTTTCAGTCCGGATAATACTCTTGCCGCGGATATGACAGTTCGGGTAGATTACCGCATCTGCCTCAATCTCAACATCCATGCCGATATAGGTGGATTTCGGATCAATCATGGTTACACCATTCAGCATATGCTTGTAGTTGATTTGTTCACGCAAAACTTCATTCGCAACCGAAAGCTGAATGCGATCATTGATGCCCATCACTTCAATCGGATTTTCGGCGCGCACCGACTGGATGGAATGACCATCTTTGTATAGCAGTTCCACCAGACTGGACAAGTCGTAGCAGTTGTGGACATCGTTGTGCTTGATCTTCGGCAGATACTCAAACAGAAGCTTGTTCTTGATGCAGTAGATACCTGTTGTGACTTCCTGAATCAGCAATTCGCGATCCGTGCAATCACGGTATTCCACAATCTTTTCAACCCTTCCCTGACTATCCCGGATAACCCGTGCATAGTGGCTTGGCTCTTCCCGGGTAACTGTCAGAATTGACAGGTCTTTTTCCGCATTGTGCGTGTACATATTTGTCAGCAGTTCTTCACTGATGAGAGCCACATCCCCATAGATGATCAATGTGTCCCCTTCCTCGTGAGCTAAAGAGGTTGCCTGCATGACTGCTGAAGCCGTTCCGCTCAAAACTTCCTGGAACGCAAAGGTCACCCGGTCTTTCAGGTATTCCTCGACTTTTTCAGCCTGATAACCGACGACAACCACCGTGTTGTCAACTCCGATATCTTCAAGCTTATCGACAATATGACCGATAATCGGCTTATTGGCCAATGGATGCATTACTTTCGTAAGGTTCGACTTCATTCTCTGGCCTTTGCCGGCAGCTAAAACAATCGCATTTTTCATAAGAGAATCCTCCTTCTCTATTCTATCAAATCTCTACTTGTCCTGCACTGTATTCTCAAGAAGTGCGTATATTTTAAGATAATCATGGACATCCATCGCTTCAGGACGGACACTCAGATCAATTCCTTCCAGCTTCAATCCTTGAATTGCTTCATCTGAATAGCCGATATTCTTCAGATTATTCTGAATCGTCTTCCGCCGCTGGTTGAAGCAACGATGGACAAAATCAAAAAATGCTTCACTGGCCTGATTGATTCGTTCTGGCTTCGGAATAAACTGCAATACACTTGAATCAACGTTGGGTTGAGGATAAAAGGATTGCTTGGAAACACTCATGATCTTCTTCATTGTGAAGAAGTACTGAAACAAAATCGACAATGAGCTGTATTGCTTGGTTTTTGGTTCTGCATTCAGGCGATCCGCGATCTCCTTCTGCATCATCAATGTCATCGACTCAAATTGAACCGGACTCTCCAGCAACTTGAATAATATCGGTGTCGTGATATAGTACGGAACATTGGCACATACCACAACCCTTTCCTGACTGCTGAGAAACGAGAGATCGGCTTTCAGAAAGTCAGCGAAGAAAACCGTTGTATTTGAATACCCTTGCAGTGTCTCATCTAAAATCGAAATCATCAAGGGATCAATCTCAAACGCATAGACATGCTTGGATGTCAGCGACAGCTGCTGGGTAAGACTTCCCATGCCTGCTCCGATTTCCAGGCAAACCGTTTCAGAATCTGTTCCGCACTTCTGAGCAATCGTCTTAACAACCGACGGATCAATTATGAAGTTCTGTCCAAAATGCTTCTTGGCGTGAGCGTCATATTTTTTCAGCAGCCGCCTGGTTTCTGAGTAATTCGATACAATCATCGAGATCCCTCCAATGTTTCAAGAACATCCGAAACATTTTTCCCGATCATATTCAAATACTTAAAGCACGTTTTCGCATTGCTTCTCGGCAGATGATAAGCCTCCATCAATACATCCCGCTTTGCTTGGCTCATCGGGTGTCCGCTTAGGCCAAGTTCAAGAAAGTCATCCCACGATATTGTCGATTGCCTGGTGTCCAGGTAATTTGCTTCCTTTAATGCTTCAATCAAATCTTCGTCTGTCGCATGTTCAATTCCAACTTTCCCATGGCGCTTGCTTTGCTTCAAGCTTAGGGAGGCATGCTTGCACACGCCGACAGCTTCACGGATGGTCCGGCGGATGTATTCTCCTGGACCATCCGGATCCGTGAAGACAATAATGCCTTGCTTGGCATTCAGCTCCTGGCATCGTTGGAGAAAGGCGGCGGAAAGATGTGTTCCTGAGCTGTAGAGGACATCCACGTCAAAAAGACGGAGCAAGCGCTCCATATCATGCTTTCCTTCGACAATAATGACTTCTTGAATCGTTTTTTTCATCAAGGGTATTATAGCACACTGTTTCTGCATATTCGAAATCAGAACAAAGAAAAAGCATCATTACTCGAGTATAGTAATTGATGCTCCTGTTGCGCTACCACTGACAGTGTCTCGGTTCCGACAAACAAATCAACTTCCAATCCATCCACTGCCCCTCCACGATCGAGGACAATTGCTTTAAACGGCACGCCAGGCTCTATGCCTGCTCCACTTAAATTATGGTTGGATATTTCTACAATCGTACGCATCGGGATATTCTTATCCATTGCGATGATGTAGTACCCATCATATGTGATTCCTTGCTTCCAAACACCGTTTGACTGTTTGACGGACGTTGTGGAGACACTCACCCCTGAGGCAGTTCCTCCAAAACCGTCTGCACTGACCTTACAGCCGCTGCAGTCGACGCCATATCGTGTAAACCGTGTAATTGATGTAGTTGCGCTTTTTGAACGGTCGGTTACTGCCATAGCAAAACTTTCTGCCGCACTAACCACCGGTTCTTGAATCTTCTCTACGTTTCCAACAAATTCTACTTGATAAGCTAAAGCTGTATCAGCACTCGTATCCACCTCTGTGGCCGAATATGCTGTATTGGTTAATGATATCTCAGACGTGCTCAATGACTTAGACTGCACAGAGACATCACTTGATTGCTGGAGAGCTGTATCGGCATTTTGAGATGCATTATCTTTGGCGTAAATCTGATATGGAATCAAAGGAACCGCCAACAATACAGTCAGACCAAGAATCATCTTTGTCTTATTTTTCAATCGTTCTCCTTTCCGCAAGGTCATCTCTGATAATACCACTTTAAAAAAAGTTGTCAAATCAGGCAGAAACGAGACGGCAAAAACCACAGATAATCTATCGTTAGAACTTCTTCTTATACATTTTATAAATAATCAGCAACCAGGGAATCGCGATGATTTATTCCTTATTCTCACTGATATAGAGGTTTAGATACTTCTCAATGACATCAAATGATGTGGAGCCTTCTTTCAGGAATTCCGTATGAAAAATAAGATCACTGTATTTATCCTTCAATTCAGTCTTCATTGTCTGTTTTAAATCATAGACATAGACATTGGAAATGTAATACATTGTGGTATTGGTCGGATTCGCCACCAGATGCAAATACTGTTCCTTCACCTTGCTGCCATCCTGAGAACCGTAGAGATCCTCAAACTGTGTTGTGAACTCCGCTAATGTCCATCCATCGTAATTCACCCCAATGTCAAATTCAGCCCAGTATAAACCAAGCAGCTGCATGTACAGCTGAGAGAATTCAGTATAGCTTTCATCTCCCGTCATGTAGGAGGTCGCATAGTTCTCTGCATAGACTGCCCATCCTTCTGCATTGGATGATTGTGTCAGTACACTGCGGATTGGATGTGCATCAAGCGTTCGGAAATAATTGAATTGATACATGTGACCTGGAAATCCCTCATGTGCCATTGTGGAATACAGGGAATCACTGTAGTCACCATTAATATAGATGAATTGCTTTTCCGTCTTCTGATAATCGACGGTCGGTGTGAAATAAAACGCCGGACTGCTTGATGCTTCCATGGATGCATCGACTTTTCGGATCTCGTAGCTGAATTCACTGGTTTTCGGGAAATTCCCTGAATCATTGACAGTCTTAATTAACGAAGCAATCATGGCTTCACTGCCGCTGAAAGCAGGATAGGTTTCATTGCCGATCATATTGATGTAATCCGGATGGGTCACCATGATTTTCTGCAACTGTGTCAAAAGTGTCCGTTGCTTCTTCGTGATATACGACTTGGTTTCCTTGACCGTCTTGGAAGATCCGGTTTCCCGTTGCAGCAAGGCTTCAAAATAGGCTTTGCCACCCGGCTTATCGGCTAAGGTTTTGATCTCAGCAGATCCTGAAATAAGTTTCAGCTGGTCAACCAATAACTGATAGGCCTGCTTGTATTCATTCAATAAGGCTGCCTTGTTCTTCACCTTGAACGCTTCTTTCTCACTTTCCGTAATTCCTGTCGTTTCAGAAATCCGCTGATCAAACGACTGAATCAAGAAGTACGAATCATTCAATGAATCAACGGTCGTCTGTGCCTGCTCGATGATAGCGTTCAGCTCATCCTGACTATAGCCTGTCCCATTCGCCTGACGCTGCTTCTCTAAATCCACATAATTCTGAAAATACGCCGGCAAGGTGGTCATCATATTCAGATACCCTTCAATGTCAAGTTTTGTCCGCAAAGCAAAGACATCCAGGTAAACAGACAGCTGTGCATTTGTGGAGAGAAGGCTCCCTAGATTGCTGTTGCCTGTTTCATATTCATAATAGTCTTTCAGAGCAGCTTCCTTCGTGTA
Organism: uncultured Erysipelotrichaceae bacterium; assembly: GCA_937874965.1. Taxonomy (GTDB): domain Bacteria; phylum Bacillota_I; class Bacilli_A; order Erysipelotrichales; family Erysipelotrichaceae; genus CALNCD01. The sequence continues at coordinate 14,034 of CALNCD010000120.1, forward strand.
GTAATCCACAAGGGCATCCCGATCAATCTGCTGCTGCAACGTGAGCTCGCTGTCCTTGAATTCACCAAGATCCTTGATGGCTTGCTGACTATAGCTTATCCATTCATTGTAGCCGTCCTGGGTTGTAAAGCCGACCGTATACAGCCCTTGTTTGATTCCATATGCCTCAGGGTTCTCGAAACTGAAATTGATACTGAAGCTATCCTCTGAGAACACGTCAATCAGCATCTGATCCAGATAAGCGGTAAACCCGGCACTTGAAGTATCCGCAACCGCCGGATTATCTTTCTTGGTACAGGCGCTGACACTCACCAGCAGAAGCGCCAATATAAGTTTTGTAATTCGTTTCATATCATTCTCCCATCCTGCTCGTATTATACCATAGACTCCCGATTTTTTTAGATGAAAAAAGCGCATAACATAGGTCTAGCGCTTCTTTTGATTTACTGAAAAATCCGCTGCAATGTTTTTGATCTGAGAATCGGTTTCAAGAGGAAGAGACTTAAAATGAAGGTCACACTGAATTCGCCGACAAAGACAGTGAACATCGTCATTGCTAAAGGCAGTCCCAGAATCCAATAGAGCTCCAGGCCAATGACAACCGCATTGATTATTCCTGGCCATACCATCGCAGCCAACGGTCTTTTCGCATGCATCAACACCGCACAGACAAGTGTTGTCGCTAATGTTCCAAAGAAAACATCCACGATGCCAAGGGGACTTAGCAGGTTCGCAAGCAATGTTCCCAGAATAAGGCCAATACTATGCTTGCGATTGAAAAAGATGAGAATCAGCATGAACTCAGAAATCCTGAACTGGATATCGCCATAGGACATAAAGGAAAGAACGACTGTCAATCCGAAGTAAGTCGCTGCAATGAGGGCTTGTGTCATTAAGTCACGGGTTGTAAGAGATAATTTTTTCATAGGTACCATTATACCGCAGTTCATGGGTATTTCAAGGTAAAGTGGAGGTGTTTGCTTTATTCTTGAAAGTTTGTTAGAATGTGGACAAGAATAAAGCGTTGACGAAGAGAGAAACTGCGGTGGTTTTAAAGAGAGTCTGTGGATGGTGTGAACAGGCAAACCTAATCAGTAGCATACACTTCTGAGCTGTCTGCTTGAATTCAGTAGAGTAGACCGGTTGTTCCCGTTAAAAGAACTAGGATTGTCGGATCCGATAAAGAGTGGTGAATCAATGATTCACAATTAGGGTGGTACCACGGAGCAGCTTCGTCCCTTGACAAGAGTCAAGACTGGACGTTTTTTTATTTCTTGATTCTTTACCGGCTAGATCCCACGGAGGTTGATATGGGAAACGTTAAGTTTAGTTCAGGAGAGCAGATTCCTTTGGAAATGCACAAGGTCAGAGTAGTACAGAAGTTGAACCTGTTACCGGTAGAGCAACGTCAGGATGCCCTTTATCGTGCAGGGTTCAATACATTCCTATTGAAGAACAATGAAGTCTTTCTGGATATGCTGACAGACAGCGGTGTGAATGCCATGAGTGACAATCAGTTGGCAGCCATGATGCGGGCCGATGACAGCTATGCTGGCTCTGAGACATTCTACCGGCTTGAGAAGCAGCTGCAGAATGTTTTCGGAATGCTCTACTTCCTCCCCGCCCATCAAGGAAGAGCGTGTGAAAATATTATTGCCCATACGCTGGTGAAACAGGATCAGATCACGTTGATGAACTTCCACTTCACGACAACGAAAGCCCTGATTACATACATGGGAGGTTCAGTTGAAGAACTGGTGATTGATGAAGGGCTCAAGGTCAGCAGCGATCATCCCTTCAAGGGGAACATGAACCTTGAGAAACTCGAAGCACGCATTCAAGAACTGACTCCTGAAAAAATCAGCTTCATCCGGCTTGAAGCAGGAACAAATCTGATTGGCGGCCAGCCGATATCAATGGAAAACATCCGGGCGGTTTCCGCAATCAGCCGTAAACATTCCATTCCATTTGTTCTGGATGCAAGTCTTCTCTCTGATAATCTTTATTTTATAAAGGTCAGAGAACCTGAATTCCGTGATAAACCGCTTCTTGAAATAACCCGTGAATTAGGTGAACTCTGCGATATCATTTACTTCTCTGCGCGAAAGCTTGGCTGCGCCCGAGGTGGTGCTATCCTCACCAATTCACCCCGGTTGCATGAAGAAATGCGTGCATTCATCCCGTTATTTGAAGGCTTTATCACCTATGGCGGTATGAGCGTTCGGGAAATGGAAATCCTGGCGGTCGGTCTTGAAGAAACCCTTGATATGGAAGTGATCGAACAAACCCCGATTTTTATCGATGAGTTGGCAAAGGAACTTGAAAAGAACGGTGTCCCTGTCGTTACACCACACGGAGGACTTGGCTGCCATATCAACGCCTCTGCCTTTGTTGATCACATACCCCAAGCAGAATACCCAGCAGGAGCCCTGGCAGCAGCGATCTACTTGACCAGCGGTGTCCGCGCCATGGAAAGAGGCACTCTCTCTGAACAACGCAACCCTGATGGGAGCGAACACCTCTCTGAAATGGAACTGGTCCGTCTGGCCATTCCGAAACGGGTCTTCACCCTGTCACAGATCAAGTACGTTGCAGACCGTATCTCCTGGTTGTATCAGAACCGTACAATGATTCAAGGTCTTGAATTTACAGAAGAACCGGACGTGCTGCGCTTCTTCTTCGGCCGCCTGAAAGAAACAACGCCTTGGGCAGACTCCCTTTCCAGGAAATTCAGAGACGACTTCAACGATAGTCTATAAGCAAACAAAACACGATTACATCAGGTTGATGAATCGTGTTTTTCTTCGTTGTTCTTAAAGATCCTTCACTCTCATCCGCTGAATTCCTTCCCGCTTATTGCGTATACGTGCATACCGGTAAATGAGATAGAAGATCAGGGTCGGGATATTCAAGACCATAAATGTCATGGCAGCACTGATGAGCATATTCAAATCACTTCCTTGCGTAACAACGATACCGTCCACAGTCATTCTGGACGCTCCAAACAGAATGAACGACAACGCAATCAAGCCAGCAAAAGCAAGTGAAAGAAATACCAGGATCAATCCGTATTTGTGATCCCGGATTGAACTGAGATACACTTGCAGCACAATAATTCCTGCAATGAAACCAACTGAAATGACCGATAAAACGATAAATGTACCAAGACTGACCATAGATCTATTTCTCCTTCTTATATGTTCTGATTAATAGTTTCGCCGTTTCAAAATCAAGCCGGTCATCCAAAGCAAGCTTCTTGATGAGCTTCACATACTCATCCTCCTCTTTATTTTCACTGATATTCAGCTTCGAAATCAGCCGATCAAGACGTAAACGGACGGTCGGATAGGTCACCCCATATAATGCTGATATTTCCTTCAGTGAACCGGATGCGAGAATAAAATTCCGAATAAACGAAAGATCATCATCATCTAGGGCTGTTATCCACTCTGGAATTGTCTGAATCATACGTTCTCCTTTAATAATATTAAAGTATCATTTAATTTTATTAAAGTCAAGACCTCATTTCATCTACAGAAAAAGAACGACGTATGCTATCGTTCTTAATATGCGTGTTATATATTCTGTTTCTTTACACCCAGCCGGTCTTTCAATTTCTTCCATTTCAGCGGACTCCGTAGTGCTTCTATATACCGCCTAATCCAATACCAAGGCAATCTCAAGGGATATGCTTTAAGGGCAGGATAGATTCCCTGCATATAGTTCAAGTTCGGGAATAAGACAAAGCAGAGATATTTGAAACGGCTGGGGTGCTGTGCCCGTTGATTGGCGAGTCCTATGGATTCTGTACCGAACAAGCCGGACTGAATCATCTTTTCTTCAATTCTTCCTCCCTTCAATATCCCTTGATCGAACCATGCCGTTATCACAGACCAGGCTTCTTCATAGACAGGTTCCAATCCCAAGTCCTTTAACATGGCCTTGATCCATGGGTTCGTATCCAGGGTATATGTCTTCAAGACCAAGTACACATCCAAGCCTAGACGAATCCCGGCACCATTCACTGCCTCAAGATGCTTAAGGAAATGAACAATGACAAATAAAGCATGGATTTCCAGGGGCAGCTCCTTACCAGAGAGCATCTGCCCTTCAACCGGCAGAAAGAACTGATAGAAGCTCTGATCATTGATTGAAAACAAATGATGATGAACTTCAACTAAAACATGGTGAGGACTTTGATAGATATCATGGTTGGTATGTCCATAAGCAATGACTTGGTACTTGCGATCAGTCAAAAGATCGCGCAGATGTTCACGATGCTTCTCAGGAATCAAGACATCAACATCCGATGTCCATCGATCCCATCGGTGATGATATACGTTCTTAATAAAAGAACCTTTGAAGAAAAACGATGGAATTCCCTGTTGGTTTAAGCATCGGGTAAGTTCTTCTTGATGGGCTTGCTGAAGTTCATCTTGGAGATTTGAAATAAGCGCTTCTTTTCGTAAGGTTTCCAGAAAGGCAGGGGGTAGGCTTGCGTTATCTTTAAGAACCTCATACAGCAGCGGCTGTAATCGATGAGCAGCACTGAGATCCATCACCGATTTCCACTGGTCTTGAGTCAAGGCCGTCTGCCAAGGAGCCAAACCAACATAGGCCTTCATACAGGCAATCAGAATAGCTTCAGTGTTCATCGGAGTGTTTCCTTTCAAGGTGAATCGTATGATCACTCCAGGTTTCAATCGTGGGGTTGTGACTGACAATCACAATTGTCTTGTCAGGCAATTGCTTCAGGTTATAAAGCAACTGGCCCTCGGTCTGTGCATCCAGGGCACTGGTAGCTTCATCAAGAAGAATTATCGGAGTATTCATCAACAGCATGCGGGCAATGGAAATCCGCTGCGCCTGACCACTGGAAATTCCCTTCAGCTGCTCATCAATACGGGTTGAATACTGATCAGGCAATTGAAGAATGAACTCATGAATACATGCAAGTTTCGCCGATTCTATGACTTGATCCAAGGAAATATCCGGATTCATGAATGTAATATTTTCTAAGATTGTTCCCGCAAAAAGCAGATAAGACTGAGGGACATAACTCATGAATCGGCGCGCACCTGTACCCAATATGGTGCGTGATCCATCCGTGTATTCGATTGAGATGATTCCGGATTGAGGTTCATATAAGCCAAGCATCAATTTAAAGATGGTGGATTTGCCGATGCCGGAAGCCCCTGTAATGGCTGTTAGCTGATGAATGGGAATAACAGCAGTAAAATTCTCAAGCACCTGTTCGCGATGATATGCAAAATTTACCGCTTCAAAATGGATCGCTTCTACCGTACTGAAATTCTCAAGCGGTGCACTTGGATTCTCCTCATCTAGTTGTTCAAAATCCATGATACGCTGCGCGGAAGCCTGCATCAGGAACACTTGAGGCAATAGACCAGAAGCACTGCTGAAAGGGGCTTGAAGCTGTGCTGTTAGTTGAACAATCGCCATTAACGAACCATAGCTTATTGAAGAAGTTGCCAGAAGAATGCTGGCCCATCCCAAAGCAATCAAATACGTCATCTGGGAAATAAAGCCAAGTCCAGAAGACGCCAGGATACTGATGCGGTTGCGCTTTAGATTGATACGGTAAAGAGGATTTTGAACAGTGTGCAGTTTATGGATAATCGCCTGAATACCATGAAAGATCTTAATTGGAATCAAATGAGTTATGATTTCCTGTGAAAACGTTCGATTGCCTGCTTCCAGTGTCTTAGCTTCCAGATGAATAGCCAGGACCCTGCGCCGCAGTGATGAACTTAAAACAACAAAGAGGATTCCTGCAGCAGCCAGAACGATGACGTAGATTACGCTAAAAAAACTTAAGGCAATGATGCTTGCCAGAATTTTGAATGCCATCTGCAGGAAACTGGGTGGAACACTCACCAGTGTATCCGCAATGGTTTGTGTATCCGAAAAGAAAAGCGTATTCCATTCGCCGCTGGAGAGGGCATCAACCGCGGTGTATTTTCGAGAAGCCAATGTTTCTGCCAGATGCTCTTGCTGCTTCATGACAAGCTTCAGACGGATTTTCTCCCGCTGATTATTCGCGAATACCGTTAACCCGAAGGTCATAACCATTAATAGTCCCAAGAAGATTAACTGAATCCTGATATGAAGCATATCTGCTGAAACTGCTGCATCAATAATATTACGGGCAATAAATGCGAAGACAATGCCGGAAACACCGGTCAAGCTGTAAGCAAGCAGCACCAAGGCATAAACCCCGCTATTGCCTTTCAGCAGCCGAAGATACCAAGCAAGATTGCTCTGTTTAAACCTCATCATTGCTTCCTCCATCGCTGCTTCAAGCCATCCATCAGCCGCAAGGCAAGATAGCGCGGAATAAAGAATATAAAAATCATACCGACGTACCCGCGATAGCGCCATGAATCCACTTTGATTTCTTTTGATCCATGCGTGAAGGCAGTTAGCCGGCCAAGCTGTTGTTGCGGTGATACCCATTCACAAAAATAACGGTTATCCCCGCAAGCAAGCACTGATGCATGATATTTAAACATGACACGATGAAGAATATACACCCCGTCTTCACGACGAAAGAGCACAACATCGCCTACCTTCAACGGTTTCTCTAGTCTTTCAATAACCACCAGATCCCGATCGTCATGCAGCATCGGCAGCATACTGCTTCCCAGAATACGGGTTACATAGCGGCCTTTTTCCAGTAATTCCGCTTCGATATGGGCTCTAGCCAACATTCAAAATCACCCGCCTCGCTTCCATCGCTGCATCATAGTCAGGTAAACAAAACAAATCATACATCTTGACGCCCTTTAAGAACTGATCAAAGAGTTCAAAGAAAGCCGCTTGTTGCCTTGCCGTTCGGGGGAGCAAGACCTGGTTGAAAAGTTCAGGCATACGCATGGACACTGGAACTGATTCGCAATGATTGACAGGAGCCTGACGAATAAAAGCAATCGAGCTTACCGGACCAGTCTCATTAATCCCCCAGCCTTCTTTGCCGTTCCAGGGGGATCCGAATGCCAGAAATGAAGTACCTTCTTAATCAGGGGTTTATCACCATTAATAATTGTCACTTCATGCGGAAACAATTCTTGCCACAGCCGGATATGTGTTGATTTCCCGCTGCCGCTTACACCAGTAAACAAGAGAACCTGATCGTGGTACTTCAAGGCAGCTCCATGAAACAGGAAGACATCATACTCAATGAGAGCCAATGCGATTTTCCGATAGACGCAGATGCTTTCGCAATAACCCAGATCAAAAGATTCCCCAGCCTGTTCTGCTTGAATTTCCTCCAAGCTTGCCTGAATATGCACAAGTCCTGATGACCGGGAATAGTAATCCCGGCATTGATCAGCAATGAAATCAAAGTGATTATCAATAGTGATCGGTATTCCTGCAAGCTGAATAGTAATCATACGCCCTCCTTGTCAATGAGCTGTTGAAATAGATGGAGTGTCTGTTCGAGAACATCGTGCTGTGAATAAACACTTGTCTCTGCACCCTTTTGGATATGGCTTAAAAGAGTCCAATTGTGATGGGAAAGATGTTTCAATGCGGCTGTCAACCCCTCGGTTGAGTTATCACAGAGATAGCCATTCACGCCATGTTCAACCAGTTCTTCACTGCCAGCCGTCTTTGTAGACAGCACCGGACAATGAAGAATGCGGGCTTCCGCAATGACAGTGCTGTATCCTTCCGCCCAGGAGGATGAAATCAAGCAATCCACCTGCTTTAAACAAGACCAGGGAAAGGCTTGATAGCCATGGAAATGAACCTGATCTGCAAGGCTCAATTGGCGTACAAGATGTTCAAGCTCAGCCTGCAATTCACCCGTTCCGATAATGTGCAAATCCCAGTCCTTTCGCTCCAATCGACACAACGCAAGTAAACATCGGTCAATTCCTTTCTGCGGCATGAGTTTCCCAATCATGAGAAACTGCTTTCTTGAATTCATGGATTGAAAAGATCTCACAGCTGCGCTTTCTATGATATCTTTTTCATCCAGAAGGTTATGCAGGACACAGGTCGAATGAATAGATGTAAAACGAGACGCAAATTGCGCTTGAACGCCCTTGGAAACGCAGATGACCTGATCCATTGACTGATACGCCTCTACTTCATGTCTGAATGACGGGAAGTATTTTTGAGAATACGGAAATGCGACAGGATCAATATGAACCCAGGCAACCTTGGCAATACCCTTGACCTGACTGACAAGACGGGTTGGAATCCCTTCCAGATAAGCAACCAGCAGATCACTTTGTTGGATATAAGCACGGGAAACAAGACAGGTCGGAACGTACTTCCAAAACCGCAGCATAAGATATCGCACTGTTTTTTTAATATTTCCAGGCAGCTTTCGTATCGATTTCAACACAGTGACAGATGCCGCCTTTTGATAGTCGTCAAAGTATTCCCCATCATCAAAAAGTGCGATAATCTCAATCCGGTAGTGCGGGCTCAAAGCTTTAACTAGATTCAGCAAGACTTTTTCAGCTCCGCCGACCCTGAAATCAACAATCACGAAGCTCAGATGCGGTTTACATGCCATGATAAACACCATAAACCGGATCACGAAGAATAAGCAGGAATTTCAAGATGAAATAGCCCAGTAGTGCTGCAAGACTCAGTGCACTGATCAGCCACTTCTTGTTTCGCTGATGACGTCTTAGATAAAGGTCATATGCCATATCCGCTATCATAAAAACTTCCAAGTACTTGAAATAGATTGACCCTCTTAGGGCAACTTGCTGAATTGAATTGAAACCCACAAAGATCAGAATGCCTGCAAAGTATCCATTTAATAGCCGCAAATGACGGGATGACGATGACCGCGAACAAAACAGATAGTAACTGACAAACACCCAGCAGCGAATCAACAGGGTAACTGAAAAAACTGTTCCAGATTGACCCGCATACAGTGCTAGCTTTTCACTGAGGTAAACATTATGCAGCAGCTGTGCGTTGATGAACCCCAGAACTCCAAACAGATTCACAAACGATAAAGCAATCGCAATCATAAACGTGGCCATAAAAAACGGCTTCCGATATCGCTTAGCTGAAATGAATTGAAACAACACGAAGAATATTGCGGAATAATGAAAACTTGTTGCCAGAAGCACTAGAACATTAAAAGTTATCTTATGATTCTGAAGTTCAAAAGCGAGTGCCAAGGAAACAATCCCTAACGCTAAACCAAAGCGCATCTGTTCCATATCCGAATAAATTAAATAACTTAAAAAGTAGACTAGCCAGGACACATAGGGGAAGACACTGATCTTATTGATTGCAATTGCTTTTGTCAGAAGCGCTGTTCCCGCGATAAAAGCCATGAATGAATAGAAACCCATATTGCTCGAACGGAAAATATGAATTAATAAGGCAAAGCCTTTTTCGTAGATCGTATGAATAACATTGCTCATTCCGTTGATTTCAATATAGATAATGTAGTAATTCTCATAATCATACCCATATCTGAAACGGAAAGCCGCAATAAAAATTAATCCTATGATCAGAATCATTGAAAACTCATTCAGTTGATTGAGCCGCATTGCCCGCACAATACAGAACAGGATAATGCCAAGATAAAGAATAAATATCATAAAGACCGAATCGACTCCCCACGAAGACGCTTAAGAATAACCTGCGGAATCAAGCCAACAATCAGCGGTTTTATAACATATGGGAATGCCTTCGGGTAAAGATGAAGCTGTTTGAACCCTTGATGTTTCACCCAGCACTCATTAATCCGATAGCGGTAGCGTCTTCGCCGATAGGCTGTGTGATCCTCCCGAATCCAATAATCCCTGTCAGCGCAGTTTATCCCCCTGTAGCCATGCGCATAGAGCCTGAACCAAAGATCAATGTCCTCAACCCGTCTGGTCCAACGAGTATCACGATAGCCACCAACAGTTTTCAGACACCCTGCCCGAAAGAGGGTTGCGGCGTGGATGAAGGGCGGTTTAAAGCGTAAATCCATAGTATCCGGTGATTCCTTGAGAACCCGTTCACCCCAAATTCCATGATCATCGAAAAGCAGAGCATTGCATGAACACCATTCGGCTTCAGGATGCTCATGCAGAGCTTTCAGCTGATGTTCCAAGCGAAGCGGTTCACACCAGTCATCAGCATCCATGCGCATGATAAACTCCCCCGTAGCACTGCGCAAGCATTGATTCAACCCATAAGCCAATCCATGATTTCTAAGACCTGCCAGCACACGGATCCTCTTATCCGTTCTCTCAAAATCATGAAGAAATGATAGAATATCGTCTTTGCATCCGTCAGCATAGATTATAAATTCAAAATCACAAAAAGACTGGCTCAGTACAGAAACGATCGCTGCACGCAAAGCAGTCAGGTGACCTTGTTGATAGACACTCATAACGACACTAACTTTCATAGATCTTGATATAGTCCTTATTTACTTTCTTCGCTTCAAATCGATCAAGCCGCTCCGAACTTTTACGGGTATACTCTAACGCAATCAGCGGATTCTGGTAAAGTTCCACGACACGAGCTGCGATGTCATCTGCATTAACTGCTTCCAGAACACCATTCACCCGATCTTCAATTAAATCACGGCAACCTCGAATATCAGTCGCAACCACCGGTATCAAATACGCCATGGCCTCCATTACCGCAACAGGCAAGCCTTCTTGAATTGAAGTAAAAACAATGATGTCACTGTAGTTCAGAATGGACTCAATCGGCTTGATATAGCCATGAAAAATGACCGAATCCACTAATCCCCGCTCAGTGACATATTGTTTGTATCTATCCAGATTCGGCCCATCTCCCACTAAATTCAAAACCGCATCAGGAATTGTCTTCTTGATAACGGATAACACGTCAATTGCTAAATACTGATTTTTCCGATCACTCAGTTCAGCAATATAGGTCATCTCAAACTTCTCTGAATCCTTGAAATGAAAGGACACATGGTCAACACGCTGAATCCCTACACCATGCACCAAATGAATATGACCCGCATGGAACCGATACTGATGAGCGCAGGCGTAATCTTCTTGATTAATCAAAATGAGATCGTCTGTAACCCAGGATAGTAAATATTCGATTGTGAAATATGCCAGCCAACTGGTCAATGAGGATCCACGAAAAAAATGAAAACCATGTGCTGTGTAAACAACTTTCATCTTTTCCCTTGAAAACCAGGCAGCCAAGCGAGCCAAGACACCTCCCATAGGGGTATGGCAGTGCACAATGTCAAAGTGCTCCTGTTTCATAAGCGCCAGAAGTGCTTTGAATGCTCCCCAGTTTCTCCTTGCAAACGGTTCACGCTGGATTCCGATATCGACATACACGACCCCATCCATCACTTCCCAGTCACCAGAACTTGCCAAATAGACAGCATATCCTCTGTCCAGTAGATCATGAATCAATGGCATCAGGAAATTACTGAAAAAACGGCTCGTATTTGCGACAAACAGAATTTTCATCACTGCTCATGGTCAATGGCATGAATTGCATTCAATTCTGAAATAAAGTCCATCACATCTGCGGATGCTACATCCTGCGAAACATCGTATGTATCAACAAGAACAGAAACCAAATCCTCGACACTGGCTCCAGAAAGCAAACGATCCCAAAGCAAACTGCTGGATTCATTCAAATACACCAATCCACTGAAAACATCTGCAGCTTCCCCGACTGCAACAACAACATACTGATCTGCAATAAAGCGCTTTATAAACCCAGTATTAATCTTCATTGATTTCTCCTTCAAAAATTACCTTTTTAATTGCCTGAACATAGTAATATGAACAATACTCAGGATTATCAACCAGAACTTCATCAAATGGGGACTTCTTAATGTAATCCCCCTTAAAGAACATCTCCCCGGCATTTTTCTTCAACACACCGGCATTATGAAGAATCTTATGTTTTTCATAGTCTGATGCAGGACTCGGACTCCATGAAAAAGAAAGCTCCTCACTCCCTGCAGCTTCAATTCCAAAGTACGCGGTATTCCAAAGCAAAGCCCACATATCGCTCATCCATTTGGAAATCATAGTGTCTTTCACTCTGTCACGGTTAATCGGTAATTGCTCATACTTCAGCAGCAACAGGTAGATGGATTCACTGTCATGATAGACCTTTTCCCAAAATTCATAGGTAGGCTGTGATATCAACCATTGCGCACCCGGAGACGATTCATTGAACTTCTCGACCTGAGCCATGGATATTCCAATAACATCAGCCATTGATTCATTGTAATAGGAACCATACTGATCATTATACTGAGGCGAAATATATGATTTGCACTCGCTTCCAAGCCAGTGCTTTGCATCTACCTTAAGTTTTGAAAAATCAACCATCTCTCTGAAAATAATATCAGTGTCCAGGTAAAAATACTCCTTTGAACTCATTTCAGGGTTTTCTTTGAGAAACTGCATCCACAAATACGGACGCAATGACGACAGATAATAAGAATTTACTCGCTTATCCTTATAAATGTAACAAGTCACATGGTCGTACTTTTCTGCCAGATAAGCAGCAATCCCTTCCTCTTCCGTTTCAAGGAAAAGCAGGATTATTTCATAGTCGCCCAATGCATTCAAATTTGTTAGGTAAACCTCTAGTTCCCATTTGAATCGTGAAGACTCAGGCTGACAACTGATAAAGTACATGGGATCCTCCGTTCTTGATGCCATAAGAATAAAGTAAGTTATCCAAAGACAACCTACTTTATTCACTAAATTGTTTGATTAAGAATCAGATCAGCGCTCTTAACCACACGTATTATTCGAGTACTTACGGTGTTGCCGTAGTTGTCCAAGTCGTGTACGGTGTTGAATTTCCTGACGTCCTGACGATATCACCGACTGCCAATTCAACGATTTGCACAGATGGCTTGATGTATTCCATGATTTGAGTTCCTTTCTTTTCGATCCGTTTGTATAGCTTATGCTCCTGGTGTTGTCTCAGTCGTAATTTCTCCTGAGGTGCGAACAATATCTTTCACATCCAGGTCAATTACAGAAACAGTTGGTTTAATATATCTCATCCCTTTAATTCCTTCCAACTTTTGTACACTTGAATCGCTCTTAGGGTGCGAGTGTTGTAGAGGTCGTAGTCGTTCCTGACGTCCGAACAATGTCATTCACATCCAAGTCAATCACGGAAACTGCGGGTTTTACATAGCTTTTCATTATGGAATTCTCCTTTCCTTTTCGTGTATTCTCTATGGATTTGGTGTTGGAGTGGTTGTCGTTGTTGTTCCAGATGTCCGGACAATATCATCAGCTGATAACTGAACCACTTCAACGGATGGCTTGATGTATTTCATACCCTGAATTCCTTTCTTTTAAATGATCCAGGACTGACCTACGGCCCTGGAGTTGTACTGGTCGGCGTTATTCCTGATGTCCGAACAATGTCATTCACGTCCAGGTCAACAACCGATACTTCTGGTTTTGTATATGTCATGATATCACCTCCTTTAATTTATGTGGAATCTCGACTCACATTGCGTTACGACCCACAATGCGTTTGAGCATGCTTTTTGGTTTCTACATAACTTCAGTAGTAGATGTCACAGACTCACTTGAGGTCCGAACAATATCTTGGATATCAAGCTCAATGACAACTATAGTTGGTTTGATATAAACCAAAGAAATCTCTCCCTTCACCATCATGAGATTTCATAATCCATCGATAATGATTCATGATTTTTAATCTTATAAATAATACCATTACAGGAATCATCAATCAAGAAATAAATGATTATGATTCTCATTTCTCTTATATTTTGTATATTAAAACTTTTTTCGGACATAAACAATAGAAAAGAACGTCAATCCTTATGACGTTCTTGATGAAATAGTCTTGTATAGTTTTCAGCAATCTTATTTTTTGTCTCTTCAACTGACAGTCCTTTGAGTTCCGCAATCGCCTCAGTCACATAGACAACATATTTTGATTCATTGGGCTTTCCTCGAAATGGATGAGGCGTCAGATAAGGAGAATCTGTTTCACTAAATAGATGTTCGATTGGAATTGCTTGAACAACTTCTTTAGGATGAACTGCATTCTTGAAAGTCAGGGGGCCTCCTAAAGAGATTTCCAACCCGGCTTTAACAAATTCTTCAGCCATTTCAGCACTCCCGCTATAACAATGCATGATTCCGCCATAAATCGGACGATGCGCCTTGACCACATCCAGGGTCTCTTGCAATGCATCCCGGGAATGAATTTCAATCGGAAGCTGCAGTTTATTCGCCAAGTCAATCTGACGGATAAAGGCAACCTTCTGTTCAGGTTTATTATCTTCTTGCCAATGATAATCCAAACCGATTTCGCCTACTGCTACAACGCCCGGCTTCTTCAGATAACATTCTAAATCATCATAGTCCTTATCCGTCAAGGTGCGAATATCACTGGGATGAAACCCGATCGCAATATCAAATAAGTCCGGATACTGCGCTGCAAGCTCGAAGGCATGATCAGCAACAGTCAGGGATGTGGCAATCAGGCAGATTCTCCCTACACCTGCTTCTTGTGCACGGTGTATAACCTCATTTATCGTATCTCTAAAATCATCATCTGCTAAATGTGCATGTGCATCAATATATCCAGTAATCATTGTCTTCATTTGAGGTCCGCATCCAATAAAATAGTCCGCTTTCCCGTTTCCTTTCTATTTCCCCAAGCAGAATCGACTGAAAATTTCATCCAGAACGTTCACATTTTCGCGATTGCCGACCAGGATTGACGCAAGCTCGACGTATGATTCGTTAAGATCAATCGTCACAAGATCCAGTTCAAACTCAGACTGCATGGATTGGATGGCCCTCTCCATGGCCAGGTAGCTCCTCTTTGCTGCACCGATCTGCCGTTGATTTACAAGCGTCGGCGTTTTCAAGGCAATTTGATGACGTGCATAGCGATCATTAATCGTATCAACCAAGCTGTGAACATCTTTTGACAACGCACTGATTTGCAGGCCGATAGGTTCAATGCAGAGTCGATCGGCTTTATTGGTAATCAGAATCCGCTCTTTGTCCTGTGTTAACCTCAGAAGTTCATCATCTTCGGCGGTCAGCTGCTGTGACCCGTCAAAGACAACCAGAACCAGCTCTGCCTCGTCAAGTGCTTTGCGGCTTCGTTCGATACCGATCTGTTCAACCTTATCTTCAGTCTCGCGAATCCCGGCAGTGTCGATCAAATGAAGATCAATGTTCTTCAATCGTATCCATCCTTCAACTAAGTCCCGGGTTGTTCCTGGAACTTCTGTAACAATTGCCTTATCGTCATCAAGCAAGGCATTCAGCAAGCTGCTCTTTCCAACGTTGGGCCGGCCAAGAATTACGGTCTTGACACCATCACGCATAATACGCCCAGAAGAGGAGGTATCAATGACTGCCTTCAATTGCGCAAGAAACGCCTTGGCTTGAGGAAGCACTCGTTGATTTGTCAACATTTCAACATCGTCATACTCCGGATAATCAATATTGACTTCTATCGTCGCAATAATCGTAATCAACTCTTCCAATAAAGGATCAATCAACGGCTTAAGCGCTCCTTGTAATCCATTGACTGCTAGCTGGGCCGAATTCTTTGAACGTGCTTCAATTAGGTCCATTGTTGCTTCTGCCTGGGTCAGGTCTATACGCCCATTCAGCATCGCCCGTTCTGTAAATTCCCCAGGTTGAGCCAGCCGTGCACCCAATGACAGGCAAAGAGCCAAAATTTCCTGGGTAATAAGTATCCCTCCATGGCAGTTTATCTCAACGACATCTTCACAGGTAAATGAATTCGGTGCGCAAAAAAGGCTGACCAATACTTCATCAACAACTTGATGCGTGATCGGATCGATCAAGTGACCATAGGTTATCGTATGCGATGGCCGCTCGGAAAGTTTCTTGGAAAAAAGCCGGTCTGCAATATCAATGGCTTCAGGTCCGCTTAGTCGAACAATGGAAATTGCGCTTTCTTGAAGTGCTGTCGAAATTGCGACGATGGTATCAATTAAATTCATACCATCATTATAGTCAATGTGACCGGATTCCTCAATCAAATCACCTATATTTCTATAAGTAAAAGACCTGCAATCATATACGGCAGAAATGGAATCTCCGTATTGGCATCCGTCCTCAATCGGAATTGATCAATCAGGGCCGATATACATGCGATCATGATCAAGTTCATCTGCCGGTTCACACTCAGCGTTCCTGAAATAGCGATCAGAAATTTGCCATCAGCCCCTCCCAGTTTCTGCGTCCACCAATGCAATCCCAGCATCACCAATCCCGGTACAAGCTGAATCCCCCACTCATCTAACCGTATTCCCATCCTGATTGCCTCTGCAGTACAGAGGACAAACAAACTCATTAAAGCTACATCAGGAATCAAAAAATCCTTGAGATCCTTATAAACGAGATAACCGAGGATCAACCCTTTGGCTATCGTCAAAAACGAAAACTCAGTGACAATTAGCCGTAGAATGAAAACGAGGTCAATGTATCCGATTAGCCGCTTTGATTTCATGCTATCACCTGACTATAATTAGCCAAAAAAAAGAGTATCCCTACTCTTCAATTAAGTCTAGTGTTTCCAGAATACGATTCAAGTCGTCACTGCCATGATAGCGGATCGTGATTGCCTTTTCGGTGATCTCAATCTTAGTCTGCAGTTTATTCTCAAATAATTTCTGAGCATAACTGTAATCAACGGAACTCTTCTCTTTTTTCTCAACCGGTTTTTGCTGCTGCTTAATTAAGGCTTCTACTTGACGGGCTGATAGTTTGTCTTTGATGATTACTTTCGCCAGACTCTCAATTTTTTTGGGATCATCCAAAGTAATCAAGGGTCTGACTTGCCCCATTGTCAGTCTGCCCTCCAGCACTGCTTGTTGAACAGATTGAGGTAATTTCAGTAAACGAAGCAGATTCGTGATATGGGTCCGGGATTTATTCACCCGGGCGGCGATTTCCTCCTGTGTCAAATCAAGCGTCTCAGCTAGCTTCTGATACCCTTGAGCTTCCTCAATAACATTCAGATCTTCACGTTGAACATTCTCGATAATTGCGATTTCCATCATTTCTTCATCATTAAAACTGACAATCAATGCCGGAATTTCAGTGAGTCCCGCCAGTTTCGAAGCACGCAGACGTCTTTCTCCTGCAATTAACTGATACCCATGCGCTCCCTCACGGACCAAAATTGGTGTAAACAACCCATGCTGCTTTATGCTTTGCGCAAGTTCATTTAATTTTTCCTCATCAAAATGACGGCGAGGCTGGTAAGGATTAGCAGTAATCTGCTCAACCTTCAGCAATGCTTTTGTTCCTTGAAAAGCATCATTGGTTCCATGTTGAATTTCTTCCAGAAAGGACGAGACATCTTCACCGAAGATGGAACTTAGTCCTTTTCCAAGTTTCTTTTTCTCTGCCATTGAACTCCCTCTATTTCTGTAATGAAATGATTTCCTTTGCTAATGACGCATATGCTTTTGCACCTTCGGAGCGAACATCGTATTCAAAGATACTCTGTCCTCGCGAAGGAGCTTCTGATAATTTAACATTACGCGGAATATAACTCTTGTAGACACGTTCCTTAAAATATTTCCGCACTTCCTGCTGAACTTCTACGCTCAACTTGGTTCGCGAATCAAACATAGTCAACAAGACACCCTCAATCTTCAATTCAGGATTGAAGAGCCGCTGAACTAGACGGATTGTCGAAAGCAACTGGGTTAATCCTTCTAAGGCATAATATTCACATTGAACCGGTATGATAACAGAATCTGCTGCAGTCAGAGCATTCGTATTCAATAACCCCAAGGATGGCGGACAATCGATAATAACATAATCGTAGTCATCTTTAATTAAATCAAGACGCTTCTGCAAATACTTTTCACGGCCGACTTTGAATTCTGCCATCTCCAAGTCGGCACCAGCAAGATCAATCGTTGCCGGAATTAAATCAAGGGGCGGAAGTTTGATTGTTTTGATGATTGAATGCGGTTCGCTTGAGCCCAGTAGAAAATCATAGGTTGTTTTCTTGAAGGATTCACGGCTTGCACCCACCCCTTGGGTTGCATTGCCTTGAGGATCCAGATCAATCAGCAAGACCTTCTTGTTCAGGTAGGATAATCCTGCCGCAATGTTAATGCTGGACGTTGTTTTACCAACGCCTCCCTTTTGATTCGCAACCGCTATTACTTTTCCCATAAAATTCACTTCCTTCATTTTGCAATACGCACTGTGATGATGACTTCATTTTCTGTTTCCTCTTCAGTTGCTGAACAGGAAATCCCTATTTTCTCAACCATCTTCACAGCTTGCTGGATGGTGTTTACTGCTATTTTCGTATTCTTTGAATATCCTCTGCTTTGCGGAAGCTTTGATGGCTTATCTCGTTTTACTTCAACCAGCTTCTCCGTCTGCGCAACATTCAGTCCTTTATGGACAATTGCATCCAGAACTTCTTCTTGTTTGTCCTTCGTCATTCCAATCATGGCTCTTGCATGCCGTTCCGTGATTTTACGATCAGAAATAGCTTCTTGAATCGGTTGTGACAGATTCAGCAAGCGCAGTTTATTCGCAATGGCTGACTGTGATTTGCCAACTCGCTTCGCAAGCTGTTCCTGTGTAATGCTTTCGCTGCTGAGAATTGACTGATAAGCACGTGCTTCTTCAATAGCATTCAGGTTCTCTCTTTGAATATTCTCAATTAAGGCTTTCTGTGCACTTTGCTGATCCGTATCGTGATTGACAACGCAGCTCACACTCGTCAGTCCTGCGAGAATGGATGCTCTATAGCGCCGTTCTCCAGCAATTATTTCATAATGATCATCTACGGGACGAACAATAATCGGCTGAATAAGCCCATTTTCACGAATAGATTGTGCAAGTTCAAATAGACTGTCTGAATCAAAGGTTTCTCGGGGCTGATACCGGTTGGCTTTTATTTGGTCAATTTCTATGTCTTTAGTTTCTAACATTCGTTCTCCTTCGATTCATAACGGACTCTTTTTTATTTTACCATAGGCTCGCGGGTATTTAAGAGGTGTCGGTGCAATTTTTGTAATTTCAAGATTAACCCGTTTTGATCCATCCGGCAAGATTTCATGATGAAGAATTGCCGTTGATCCACCGCATTCACGGATTGCTCGCAAAGCTTGATGGTACTCTTCTTCACCGCTTGCCCCTTTCATCGGAAGAAAGCGGCCTCCCACTTTGACAAGAGGCAGGCACAACTCGCTCAGGATAGCGAGATTCGCAACAGCCCGTGCACTGACAGCATCGAAAAATTCACGGTATTCCCGAACAAAATCTTCTGCACGTTGATTCACAATACGTATATTCGTCAAGCCTAATGCTGTTGAGACAGTCGTCATAAACTGGCAGCGTTTAAGGGTAGGCTCAACCAACGTGATTTCCAGATGTGGACAGACAATAGCAACAACAATCCCGGGGAAGCCTGCCCCGCTGCCAACATCACAGAGCGTTTGGGCATCTCCCAGATACTTGGTCAGCAGCAAAGAATCGAGAAAGTGCTTGATATCTATGCCTTCATCATCATCGATTGCTGTTAAGTTCATGACTTTATTGTGCTCTTTCAGCAATTCCCGATACATCTCAAGTTGCTTGTAGTGTTGAGTGTCCAATGTAATCGATTCTGCTTCCAGTATTGCTTTCAAGTGTTCCATACATCACCATCCGTTCATGCATTATACCAAATTCATCGGTCTGTGAATATCCCTAATCAATCTGCAGAACTTTTTCCTTAATTACTTTAATGACCCCTTGTTCATTGTTGGAAGGTGCTATATGCTTCCCGTATTGGTGCATATACTCGGGCGCATTAGCCATCACATAGCTTTCTTCAACAGCTTTCAACATTTCAATATCATTATCAAAATCCCCGAAAGCCATGGCTTCACTACGATCAATACCCATAGTTTTCAGAAGCTGACGGATTCCATTCCCTTTGTTGACATGGCGATTTGTAATATCTGCCCAAACGGTATCCGAAACAACACATTCATAGGTTTCTCCATAGTTAGGACGAATATAGGACTCAAAGATTGATCGGATATGGGTGCGCGAGTACAGGGTTACTTTATCAATATTCTCATGAACCGTACTCAAATCGTCAACAACTTTCATTGTCTTGTAGAATTCACGGATATAGGATTCATCCATCAGCCGCCTTTTATCGACACTCGCATGTTCAATGCCACAGAGAATAACGCAACTGTCCTCTAATTCATACGCTTCACTGACGATCTTCTCGACAATTTCTTTCTTCATCAAATCCTGTGAAATAATCTGTTTCTGATATTCTACCAATCCGCCATTATCAGCGATAAAAGAAAGATCATCCTTACATTCCGCGAACATTTCCTTCAATGTATACAATGGACGTCCGCTGGCAATGACCACACAGATATCTCTGGCTTTACAGGCGTTGACCAGTGCATTAAATTCAGCTGGAATCTGCTTTTTATCATTGAGCAGTGTATTATCCATATCAATAGCAATCAATTTAATCATATTTCTCCTCTTTCCTCGTTTATTATATCATGTCAGCACATGGGAGAGAATTGAACTTACGCAATCATAAATAACTATCCACCAGCTTAGCTGGTGGTTTTACTTCTGCGGGCGTAGCCCTTTA
>CALNCD010000121.1 GCA_937874965.1 uncultured Erysipelotrichaceae bacterium
GACATTGACATCGCTGCTCCTGTCAGCATCAACGCTGTCGTTCGTGGAACTCGGGTAATGAAAAACATATTCAGGCCTTCGGACTGAGCGCTTAGATCATAGACACCCGTGAAAAGCGAGATACACCCGAGAACTACCACAGCAAGTACCGCAAAAAGAAAAGACTTCGTCCAGATACGAGGTCGATTGGAAAGCCTAGGCCAAGTATCCTTGGCCTTAGCTTGAGCATGAATTCGTTGCTTATCCACTAGCGTGACAATGCAGCAGCAATGTCATTGAAAATAGTAATGAATGTCTGAATGGATTCATTCGTGTACGTATTGGCTGGTGCATAAACAACTTGATTTTTGGTCACAGCCGTCACATTCTGCAATGCCGGTGAGTTTGCGATAACATCCTTAGCAGGTACCGCATCCGTTGATGATGCAATAGATGCATCACGATCCAAGACGAAGATCCAATCCGGATTGCTCTTCGCAATTGCTTCGACGGAGACTTCATCGCCTTGATGATCCGAAGTTGAACCATCAACTGTCAGTGCAGGCGTCCAGTTGAAGACTTCATACAACGGCCCCCAGACACGTCCTGATTTCGGTGCAGAGAATCCGATTGTACCGCCGGAAACAATAACACTCATGATCTTGTCCGTTCCATTATACGCCTTCTTCGCTGCAGCAATGGATGTATCCAAGTCCGCAATCAGCTTGTCTGCTTCTGCGGTCTTTTCAAATATCTTCCCCAGAGCGGCCGTCGTGCTCTTGAATCCGTTAATCAGATTCTCACCCGAGTTGGCTGCGGTTTCTGAAACATCAAAGTTCAAGTCAATCACCGCTGCATTCGGTACAAGCTTCTTGATTTCATCATAGTAGCCGGCAAACCGTTGTCCGACAATAACCAAGTCAGGGTTAGCAGCTGCAAGTACTTCCAGATTCGGTTCACGGTGATCCCCGATATCCTGGACAGTTGTATCCTTTACATATGAAGAATCGGCTGGCATAACTCCCTTTGGTACGGCTACGAGTTTAACTCCCCAAGCCGAAAGGGTTTCAAACGTCCGGTTATCCAGTGAGACCACATTTTTAGGATTGACAGGTACGGTGACAACGCCATGGATATCGGTGATTTCGACCGTTGTCGGTGTAGCAGGATCGGGGGTCTCTGTTGATTTGTCAGCTGAGGAACATGCTGTTAAAAGCATCACCAAGGCAATCATCATGACCGCTAACTTACTTAAATGCAATTTCTTCATTTTTTCTCCTTATTGTTGCGATTAAATCCGGCTAAAGTGATTTAATCATTCGGGCGTATTAACGCCGTTCATCGTCAAACTGTCCTATCCATTTTCTCTGGTTGCCGCTATCCCTCTTTTCTGTGATTTATTCTGAAATTCATCCGATAAACCGCATTTAAAACACATGAATAGTCATCATTTTATCATTGGTTTATCCTATGAATTATACTTCAAGTTAGATATTTCTAACTTCTCTATTATACGGGTACCCCATCATTTAAGTCAACAAACACTATCTCTAATGCACCATGATCAATGGCGACACCCTGTACTGCTCAGGGATTCATTAACGATTTACAGAATACTTCTTGACTTTTTGAACAATGTTCAGTATTGTGTTCTTAATAATCCGGGAAGAGGTGCCTATGAAAAAATCAATGCAGACAAAGCAGCGGATTCTCACTGCCGCAGCAGACCTGATCCAACAAAGCGCGGGTGATATCTCAACGATTACCGCCCGCGATATTGCGCAGCAATCAAGGGTCGGTTTAGGCTTGATCAATTATTACTTCACCAGCAAGGAAAACCTGGTCACCCTTGCTGTTCAATCAATCATTGACGGGGTAATTCATGCGTATATCCCCAAGGAAACCGCCGATACCGATCATGAGCGATTCTACGCCTCAGCTTTAGGTGTCTTCAACTTTCTCTTTGAACACCCGGCACTGGCCCGGATTTCAATTCTGAATGATTTGCAAAGCTATTCCTCTGATTCAAACACAATCAAGACTCAGAACGGATTCAGCCGTTCCTTGACAACGTATGATGCCCCTACCCAAGCCTATCTGTCATTTCTAGTAACCTCAATCCTGCAAGCCGCCTTCCTTGGACAAAAGACTCTCAATTCCCAACTGGGCTATGACTTCACTTCAGAACAACAGCGATCCTTATTTGTACGCCGTTTGGTCAATACCCTGCTTCCTCAAGGAGCTGACAATGACTAGCCGGATGGCAAGGGGATCTGCAGGGGTGAACAGCCTTGCAGTCGTTATTTTCGCTCTAAGCATGCTGTTCCATCAGACCTTCATCAGCTATCTCAGTTCACTGGTGATTGCCCTCAGTTTCATGCCGATGATGGCCGCTATAGCCGATAAAGGTGCAGTTCCATCCAAACTCGCAGGAACAGTCGGAATCGGCTTCGCCATCATCTATGTCACCATCAATGCACTGGTTTATTTTGCACAGCTGACAAGCGTCTACCAAGGACATCTTTCCCTGGATGCGCAAGCGGTTCTTGATTATCAGCAATTCGGTCTTTTCTTCAACTACAATTTATTGGGCTACGGTTTCATGGCACTCTCAACATTCTTTGTCTCATTCACCATTGCAGACCAAGCAAAAAACCTGCGAAGACTCTTGATGATTCATGGCATCTTTGCGATTGCCTGCTTCACGCTTCCGCTGATGGGCATTTTCTCAACCTCGCTTAGCGGTGTTGAATGGATAGGGACCGCCGTTCTTTTGATCTGGTGTCTCTATTTTTTCCCGGTGGGAGTGCTGGCTTATCGCTACTTCAACAACTAGGACACTGGACTTTATCGGAAATTGTTCTGAGTGCATATAAAAACGATCACGGCTGGCGTGATCGTTTCATTTTATCCGCTTGTTCAGATTCAAAACTGCTGGACTTTACGCAGAAACTGCCGTGTTCTTTCATGCTGTGCATGATTAAAGATGGCATCAGGACTTCCGTTTTCAAGAATTGTTCCTTCATCCAGAAGAATAACCCGGGTTGAAACATCATGGACAAACCGCATCTCATGCGACACCAGAACCATGGTCATTCCCTGCTTTGCAATCGCCACGATGACCTCAAGCACTTCAGAAACCCATTCCGGATCCAGGGCACTGGTAGGTTCATCAAACAGCATCACGAGCGGATCATTCGCCAATGCCCTGGCTATGCCGACCCTCTGCTGCTGACCTCCTGATAATCGAGAAGGATAATCATGGAGTTTATCAGACATGCCGACTTGCTCCAGAATCGCTTCAGCTCTTTTCTGGGCATCTGCTTTATTGACTTTCTTAACCGTGATAAGACTTTCGGTAACATTCTCGATCACCGTCTTGTTCTTGAACAGATTGTAGTGCTGAAAGACCATTGCAGAGTGCTGCCTTAGATCGAAAACAGCCTGCTTGCTTTCCTGACCGGCGACTATCGTCGATTGATTTATCGTAATCGTGCCTGAATCCGGACGCTCAAGCCAATTCAACGAACGAAGCAACGTAGATTTACCAGCTCCGCTTGGCCCGATCAATGATACGATTTCCCCTTGTTGCACACTGAAACTGACGTCTTTGAGGACATGATTGCTCTTAAATGACTTATTCAGGTTTTTCACATCAATCATGCTGGAACCCTCTTTCATATTTTCTGAATTTTTTCTCGAGTCTATTGAACCCCTTGGCAAGAATCGTACAGACCACCCAATAGATTATGGATACCACCACATACATCTCCAGATAACGATAACTGCGAGAAGCAATAATGCGGCCCTGTGCCATCAGATCAACCACTGAGATTGTAAATAAAAGCGACGTTTCCTTGATCAAGGAGGTCAATGTATTTGCCAGCGGCGGAATCGCCACAGCGAAAGCTTGGGGAACGATGATCCGTCTCAGCGCCTGGGCTGTCGTCATGTTCAGACTGTAGCTGGCCTCTAGCTGACCGACATCCACTGCCTGCAATGCACTGCGGAATGTTTCGGACATATAGGCTCCTGCATTCAATGAAAGAGCCAGTATCGCAAAGACATCTTTGGGAAGATCCAAAGCAATGGCTGTCTTAAACTGCAGGTTAATGATCTTGATGACAATCGGTAGCCCGTAATAGACCAGCATCAGCTGAACCAATGCAGGGGTTCCACGGATAAATGAAACATAGACTTTGGAAATCAAGGTCAATCCCTTGATGTTCAAGTATCGGACCAAGGCAACCAATAATCCGATCATCAGACCGATCAAGGCCGATATTCCAGCAATCATCAATGTTTTAGGCAGTGCCACAATCACCTGGGGAAACAAACCCAGCATAAAGTCTAAACTAAACAATTCTCCCATAGGGCCTCCCTGATCAACTTCTGATTAATCCTGCTTTACCGCTTTTGCGGCTTCTTCTGAAGAGTAGTCTGCCCCGAAGTACTTGATGGACAACTCCTTGAGCTTACCGTTTTCCTTCAATGTCTTGATGGCTGCATCGACCTTTGTTTTCAGTTCCTGATTTTCCTCGGTCTTCGCATAGAGCAGATAGATTCCATTAATGGACAATTCTGGAGGCTGAACGCCGCTGATACTGATGCCGAGTTCCTTTGCCGTCAGATTGGTCGTAATAATGCTGCCCAGCGTAGCATCGACACGTCCTGCATCAATCTCCAGCAAGGCATTGTTGATGTTGCCATCCGTATAGACAATTTCAATTTCATTGCCGTTGGCCGCATTGTACTCTTCCAGCTTTGTCGTGCTGGCTGTACCGACACCTGCAGCCACTTTCTTTCCCTTCAGGTCGGCAAGGCTTGTGATATCCTGACGGCCGGACTTGAAGATGATCTGCGTTCCGCCATAGGTATACGCTTCATCTGAGAATAGATACTTGGCTTCACGGTCTTTGTTTTTCCCAAGATTACTGGCGATTAAATCGAACTGTCCGGCATCCAAGGCAACAAATATGCCATCCCAGGCAGTCGGTACGAATTCAAATTCCACATCATCAATCAGTTCATCAATGGCTTTCACTACCGCAATATCATACCCGTCGACCGTACCATCGGTATTCACATAATTGAATGGAGGGTAAGCACCTTCAGTACCGACTTTAATGACTTTGCTTTCTGTTTTGGAGGCACACCCAACCAGTGAGAGTGCAAGTAGGATTACAATTAAACGTTTCTTCATCTTTCGTTCTCCTTATGAATTTTTCTGTACAACAACAATCCGATTCACATTGTCCGCTCAAATGGCTTTCACCTCCTAAAAAAAACACACCTATCCAGAAGGATGAGCGTGTCATGTTACCACCTTGTTTTGTATGCTCCTCACGAAGAATACCTCATTGAGTACGCCGCAATAACGGTTATACTCCAGCCTTGTAACGGTAGCACCCGTTGCACCCTACGTATCGAATGCAAAACTCCAAGATCATGTTCAGTAAAGCAACTCCCATCTGCTTTCACCACTACAGACTCTCTACAGGAAGGTTCATTTACCTACTCTTCTTTTCAACGTTAATAGCCCAAATTATAGACACAACCTCTGGACGTGTCAAGAACAAATTCAATTATTTTCAGAATCTTTGAAAATTTATTCAGCAGACTGTAAAAAGTTGTGCAAAGTGTTGACAAGTCCAAAAAGGAGTGGTATATCTTCACTAACCACACCTGTTTTGTACATTCATCTCACCTGGATACCTCTTGAAAGAAAGAGGTACTTTATGCGTTCAGACAAAACAGCTCTGCAAGCAGAACTGGAACAAACCTTCAAATGGCTCCATCAGCATCCTGAGCTGGGCCATCACGAATATCAGACAACCACTTATATCCGGACCTTCCTGGAAGAACATCAGATTGAAATTCTCGAGAGTTCATTATCGACCGGACTCATCGCTTATATCCCAGGCAAACAGGCATCACCCGCGGTTGCCTTGCGCGCCGATATTGATGCCCTGCCTATTCAAGAAGAAACAGACATTGACTATAAATCAAAGCATTCCGGGGTAATGCATGCCTGCGGCCATGATTTCCATACCAGCGCCTTGCTCGGAGCCGCGCTGCTTCTCAAAGATCAGCAGGAAACCTTGCCTTATTCCGTTAAACTGATCTTCCAGCCTGCTGAAGAAGTCAGCAACGGTGCCCCCAGTGTCATCGCTACCGGCTTGCTTCATGATGTCGTTTCCATCTATGGGCTGCATGTCAATCCAGCCCTTGATGCAGGCGTAATCGGAACCAAAGCTGGTCCTCTGGCCGCTTCTGTGGACAAATTCAAGATTACGCTAACCGCACAAGGCACCCACGCCGCCCATCCGGAAACCGGCCAGGATGTCATCGTTGCCGCAAGTACCCTTGCCTTAGCTTATCAGACTGTTGTTTCCCGTAACCTGGCAGCGGATGTTCCGGCGGTTGTCTCAATCACCCGCTTCAATGCAGGCACAACATGGAATGTCTTGCCTGAGACTGCTGAACTTGAGGGAACGGTCCGAACCTATGATCCTGAAACCCGCTCATTGATCCAGCAACGCCTCTTTGACATTGCGAAGGGAATTGAAATCACCTATAACGTTCAAGCGGACTTCACTTGGATTGAAGGCAGTCCAGCCGTCATCAATACCGTGGACGAAACCGAACTGGTCCGTAAAACAGCATTAGCCCATCACTATGACGTTATCGAACTGAAAGCCAGCATGGGAGGCGAAGACTTTTCCCACTATCTCGAGACCATCCCGGGCTCTTTTTTCAACATCGGGGTCGGGGTCGGCCGGCCTGTTCACAATAATCGCTTTAAAGCAGATTATTCAGTCTTGGCAAATGCCTCTTCCCTCCTGAGCGATGTTGCGAAACAAGCCGCAGAGGAGATTGACAACCATGGCTAAGATTTTCTATCCAGATTTTTTCAATGACGTTTTCGGGCCGATCATGCAGCCTGGTTCCAGCGGCAGCTTTGCGGGAACCAGCCGTGTGGGACATGCGGCTCATTACCTGTTGGCTGCTCCGCTCACCGACGTGAAGATCCGTTTCAACAAAAGCGATCGCAAGCATCTTGAAAATCTAGGCAACATGATGGATGACAGGGGCTACCTCGGAGGACTTTTAGGGTACAACCCAGATGACTACCAGTTGTTCTTTGCCCATGAGAACGCACGCAAACAGAACTTGTCCTACTCGTTTTCAAGCCTGGACTATGACACGCCATATCCAGGAAGCGTGCAATTCGACCTGATTGATCAACAGGCGAACAGGGCACAGCTTATCGGTCAATCCGTCGGTGGCGGTATGATCTTGATCTATGAAATCAACGGTTATCCGGTCCGCTGGTCTGCAGACACCTACCTTACCTTGATTGAAGCCGTAACCTTGGATCAGCTGCCTTCCTCGGCGGAACTGGAGTCCGTGGAATCACTCGTGGATTATCACTGGCTGGAAAAGACAGGAAGCCACGAACGAGGATTACTTTTGGAGTCCAGTGCCCCTTTGACTCATTTGGCTGATCATCTGCACTTTATTCCTCAGCGCATCGTTACCATTCCTGCTCTGCTGCCTGTCGTTACCACCCTTGAAAGACAACCTCAGCTGTTTTCAACGATTCCTGAATGGATTGCTTACGCTAATGATAATCACATCAGTTTCCTGGAAGCAGCCATTCACTATGAACAAGCATTCTCCGCCTGGAGCAAAGAAGCGATTCTTGAGTACTTTGAAGTCATAGCCGGGGTCCTTAATCATCAGATCCATGCCCTTGAAGAAATCGGGTATGATCAGGTTGAGGATACAGAAATGCTTCCCGTATACGGAAAATACTGGAACACATACAAACAGAGCGGAAAGGTGCTTCAGGACAGCCTTGCGTCACGGATCATGGATTATGCCTTCTCAACCAACGCCAAGATTCCTGGTGTCAAAATTGTTCCTGGACCGATGGGAACCGGTGGCGGCTATCTGTTCTCTGCTTTGGAAGGCGTCCGTGAATTCAGAGGGTATTCACACGAGAAGCTGATTGAAGGGCTGATCATTGCAGCCATGCTTGGCGCAATTGCGTTCACCCATGCCAAAGCATCGGGTGCTTCGGGGTGCGTTGGGGAATCGGGAATCTGCTGCGCCATGGCTTCCGGCGCAATTACCTGGATGGCCGGTGGCAGCGGTGAAGCCGTTGAGCATGCTGCATCTATGGCTCTTCAAGCCAATATCGGAATTCCTTGTGATCCGATACCCGGCGGCTTGGAATTCCCATGTCTGACCCGAACCGTTAGAGCGGCCATTACTGCGCCTCTCTATGCCGATATGGCTTTGGCTGGAATTGATCCCCTGATTCCCTATCATGAGGTTCTCTTTGCGATTGAGAAAAACCGTCAGGTGAACTCAGAAGCCCTTTGCGGATACGAATGCGGGGTAAATTGCACACTGACCGCAGCAAAGTGCCGGCAGTTCCTGCAAGGATCTGTCATGAAGGACAGACTCACCTACGTTGCTCCAAAGATTTCCTGAAATTTTATTCTTTTCTGAGATTCCCATTGACAGATGGGAGTCACACCTCTATAATGCCAGGTATAAGAAAGGCTTAGATAAGAACCAGTAACACTATGGAAACCTCTTCAGAGAGAGATCAATACTTCTGCGATGATCTTAGGTGGGAAACAGTGCGAATGCCTCTTAGAGCTTAATGGGCGAACCAGAGTAGTCCATTACGGGAACACCCGTTACAGTGTTAGGATTTGTTAGAATCCGATAAGGGCTTAATGCTAAAAAAGAGTGGAACCACGATACCATCGTCTCTTCGAGAGGATGGTATTTTTTTATTTAGCACTTTCTTAAGAAAGAGGAAAATCATGAAATTCGATACACGCCTGATTCACAGCACTGATTCCATTGATCCGTTTACCGGATCAGTAAATGTTCCCATCTATCAGACATCCACCTTCAAGCAAAGCCAGCTTGGAGTAACCAAAGGCTACGAGTATGCCCGGACTGGAAACCCGACCCGCCATGCTCTCGAAACCTTGATTGCTGATCTGGAACAAGGCCATCAAGGCTTTGCATTCGCCAGCGGACTTGCCGCAATCACAACCGCACTGGCTTTGTTTAAACAAGGGGATCATCTGATTGTTTCCGATAATGTCTATGGAGGAACTTTCAGGCTTTTGGATAAGGTCTTCAGTCACTTTGATTTGCGCTATACCCGCATTGATACCGGTTCAGTCGAAAATGTCACCGATGCGATACAAGCCAATACTGTCGCATTGTTCATTGAATCACCGACAAATCCGCTGCTCAGCATTTCTTCCATCAAGGAACTCGGATTGCTTGCGAAAGAGCGTCATCTGCTCTTGCTTGTCGACAACACCTTTATGAGTCCATACCTGCAGCAGCCGCTCACCCTCGGTGCCGACCTTGTCATTCACAGTGCAACAAAGTACCTAGGAGGGCACTCGGATCTGATTGCCGGCCTGATTGTCACCAAAGCCCCTGAACTCAGTGAGCGCATCAGCTTTCTCCAGAACGCGATGGGAGCAGTTCTGGGTCCACAGGATTCCTTCCTACTCATTCGGGGAATAAAGACATTGGCCGTACGGATGCGTGCCCATCTCGCCAACACGAAAGCCGTGCTGGCTTACTTGGAAACGTCCCCTTTCATTGAGAAAATTCATCACCCTTTGATCCATGGCTTTAAGAATCAAGACATCTTTCTTCAGGAAACCAAAGGAAATGTCGCCTTAATCAGTTTCGTCTTAAAGGATACCCTTTCCTTGAATATTTTTCTGGAAAACCTCTCGATTATTACCTTGGGCGAATCATTAGGGGGAGTAGAATCCTTGATTTCGCATCCAGCAACGATGACGCATGCCGCTTTTCCGGCAGACATCCGAGCATCACTTGGAATAAGCGATCACCTGGTTCGGCTATCAATCGGTATTGAGGATGAGGAAGACTTGATTGCTGATCTGGATCAGGCATTGCTCAAGGCCGGTCATCATGATTCTGAATGATTATCGTGACTTGGTCTTGGAAACACCCCTGTTTCATCTGAAGGGGCTGGACATTCCTGACCAGGCACACATTTATGCGAAACTGGAACATCTCCACCCTGCTGGAGGCATCAAGGACCGCTTTGGTGTCTACGCTGTCGATACCTTGGTCAGCCAAGGGGTAATTACCCCTGAAACTGTCTTGATTGAGGCTACGGCAGGCAATGCGGGATTGGGCATTGCCTTCGGCGCCTTGCGCTATCATCTGAAAACACTCTTCGTTATTCCCCGCAAATTTTCCTTGGAGAAACAGACATTGCTGCGGGCGCTCGGCGCAATTGTGATTAATACACCGGCAGAATCCGGAATCGAGGGAGCCATTGCCAAGGCACAGGATTTACTGAAAAAGATTCCCCACAGCCTGAGTCTCAAGCAATTCGAAAGTATCCTTAATCCAGAAGCCTATGCCCATTCGATCGGTCCGGAAATCTATCATGATCTTCCGACGATTGATGCTTTTGTTACAGGGGCAGGAAGCGGGGGATCATTCAGCGGCGTCAGCAGTTATCTTAAGCAGCAGAACCCGCTGATCCAGACGATTCTTGCTGACCCAGTCGGATCAACACTTGGAGGCGGCCGCTCAGGGACCTATAGCATCGAAGGTATCGGCAATCACTTTATTCCCTGATCGCGGCGAACGGTATCTGAACAGCGGACTCTATGAACAATCCCGAAGTTCCGATTCATACGCAAACGAACTTGAGTCCTTGATCGGATGATCCTTGCATTGATCAGGATTCTATTGACAATCACCTCTTTTAGGACTAGTATAATAAATAGTTAGGCACACCTAAAAGGAGGGGTATTGATGACATTAAATGAACTGCCATTGAATACGCCAGCTGAAGTTATCCATATCGCCGAAGAGAGTCAAGTCAGACGCCGTGTTTTGGATTTGGGAATTACTTTGGGGCTGCATATTCTTGCTCAATTCAGATCACCGGCCAATGAACCGACGGCCTATTTGATCCGAGGAACGACTATTGCACTGCGGGATGAACTCGCATCACAGATTGAGGTGGCTATTTTATGAGTCTGCTCAATCGCAGTGTTCAATCCGATCTGAATGAAGAAACACTCAACGCTGATCAAAACCAAGGAGAATGGGTCTTCGGTTTAGCTGGAAATCCCAATGTCGGAAAGAGTACTGTCTTCAATGCCTTGACAGGCTTGAACCAGCATACCGGAAATTGGCCCGGTAAAACAGTCACGAATGCTCAAGGAAAATTCACTTATCGCAACAAGCAGTTCGTGGTTGTGGATTTGCCTGGCACTTACTCGATTCTGGCAAATTCTCAAGAAGAGGAAGTTGCCCGCGATTTTATCTGCTATGGTAATTCCAATGCCACTGTCGTTGTTGTGGATGCAACTGCTTTGGAACGTAATCTTAATCTGGTGCTGCAGATCCTTGAATTGACGCCTCATGTGATTGTCTGTATCAATTTAATGGATGAAGCCAAGAAGAAAGGCATCGATATCAATCTTGGCTATCTTCGTCTTAAATTAGGCGTTCCGGTCATCGCAACCAGTGCCCGCAGCAATATCGGCCTTGACGACTTAAAACAAGCAATGCTTGCATCAGCAGATGCCGCCGAGACCTTACCTGCGTATCAAGTCATCTACAGTGACCCGATTGAAGAACGGATTGCAGCTCTGACAAAGCAAATTGCTCCGATTATCGAGGAACACCTTGATCCGCGCTGGGTCGCCATTCGGCTCTTATGCGGAGATGACTCTTTGCTGGAAACAATGGAATTGACCCATCATCCTCATCTTCTGGATAATTCAACGGTGATGGATTACGTCCATGAACTTCAGAAACAATTGGAGGGAGAAGGAATTCCCCTCACAGTACTCCGTGATCGGATCATCACAGAAATCGTTGATACCGCTCAGCATATCGTTGAGCATGCCATTCAGTTTACTAACCCGGATTATCTTGAACGAGATCTGAAAGTCGATCGGCTGTTGACCTCCAAGTGGTTCGGTATCCCGTTGATGATTCTTCTCTTGATGGGCATTCTCTGGCTGACCATCGCCGGGGCCAACATTCCTTCCGACCTGTTGGGGAAAGCCTTGTTTGCTGTGATTCCTTGGCTGAACCAGCTCTTCAGTGCCCTGCATCTTCCTGAACTTATCCGCAGTCTTTTTGTAGATGGTTTATACAAGACCGTCGCATGGGTCGTCTCGGTGATGTTGCCGCCAATGGCTATCTTCTTCCCATTGTTTACACTCTTGGAAGATCTAGGTTATCTGCCACGGGTTGCCTTTAATCTTGACCATGCCTTTGAGAAGGCAAAAGCACATGGGAAACAAGCACTCACGATGTGCATGGGATTCGGGTGCAATGCTGCCGGTGTAATCGGCTGTCGGATCATTGATTCGCCACGAGAGAGGCTTATTGCTATATTGACCAATAACTTTGTTCCGTGTAACGGCCGTTTCCCGACTTTGATAGCAATCATCACCATCTTCTTCGCAGGATTGGCAGCAGGTTTTGTCTCCTCTTTGACCTCTGTGCTTATCCTGACCGGTGTTCTGGTCCTTGGTATCTTGACCACGTTCTGGATATCACGCTTACTCTCGGAAACCATTCTCAAAGGCATTCCTTCCTCTTTCCAGCTTGAACTGCCACCGTATCGTCGTCCTCAAATCGGAAAAGTCATTGTCCGTTCAATCTTCGATCGACCCCTCTTTGTCCTAGGAAGGGCCGTTATGATTGCTGCTCCCGCCGGTCTAGTCATCTGGGTGATGGCAAATATCTCCATTGCTGATCAAAGCATTCTGATGTACTGTGTGAATTTTCTTCAGCCCCTAGGTCATCTCATGGGTCTGGACGGGTATATTCTCATCGCCTTTATCTTAGGATTTCCTGCCAACGAAGTGGTTGTACCCTCCCTCTTGATGGCTTACCTTTCTGCAGGTTCCTTAACTGAATATGCCTCCCTCGGTGCTTTACGGGACTTGCTTCTGGCCAACAACTGGACTTGGATTACAGCCATCTGCATGCTGCTGTTTACGCTGTATCATTGGCCTTGCGGAACAACATTGATGACCATCAAGAAAGAAACAAAGAGCTGGAAATGGACCATCCTTGCTTTCCTCATTCCGACAGTCATCGGCATTGTTGTCTGCATTGCAGTAGCATCAACTGCTCGGATGCTCGGATTGGCTTAACTGGCATTCCGTTAAAAAGAGCCACCAAATTGAACTGACCCCAAAATCTTGGACGGTCTAATGAATGGGTAAACTTAAGGATTG
>CALNCD010000122.1 GCA_937874965.1 uncultured Erysipelotrichaceae bacterium
ATTGGTTTAGACGTCATGCACCTGAAATCGTAAGGGGACAGCTCCTCCAGAAATCAAAACGTTATTCATCAAAAGCACTTGGCTATGCCTTGAACAGTCCGCTGGTTAATGCGTGGACAAAGCCTCATTTCATTGCCTTGATGAATGAAACGGGCTATTGCCCTCTGTTTGTTCGTATCTTTAAAAAACTTGGCGGGTTTGTCGTGCTTTGGACAGTCCATAAAAAGGATCGCCTGACCATTGAAGATGCTTCCGTTATTTTTGAATTCTATCGACCTTGATCATAGGGTCGGTTTTTCATTCCTTGTGCTCCATTCGTTTTTACACCCTGTGTCTTTTTGTGACGCAATTAACATAATCATTTTTACTGCATAGGGAAACTTTGTGTATTTTTAGCTATATTAACGACTTTTAGTCTAGTCTTTAGTTGTGATTGGACGTATAATAATTATGTATATTGAGGAGGCATATATGGCTAAGAAGTATTTAACGATTGATGGGAATACCGCTACAGCGCATGTGGCATATGCGTTTACCGACACTGCAGCAATCTACCCGATCACTCCTTCATCACCGATGGCGGAAAACGTGGATGCATGGTCTGCGCAGGGACGGAAAAATTTCTTTGATACGACTGTCAAAGTTGTTGAATTGCAGTCAGAAGCAGGGGCTGCAGGAGCAGTGCATGGCGCATTGCAGGCTGGTGCACTGGCGAGTACATTTACAGCGTCGCAGGGATTGCTGTTGATGATTCCGAATATTTATAAATGGGTTGGTGAATTGCTTCCGGCAGTTCTGCATGTTTCCGCACGTTCGCTGGCGACCCGCTCATTGAGTATTTTCGGTGATCATCAGGATATCTATGCAATTCGTCAGACAGGGGCAACAATGATTGTTTCCCATTCGGTTCAGGAATGTATGGACCTGGCAGGTGTGGCTCACCTTGTCGCAATTAAAGGAAGAACACCGGTTGTTCATTTCTTTGATGGATTCAGAACATCCCATGAAATACAGAAAATCGAAGAAATTGATATGGACGCTCTGAAAGGCATGATTGATCAGGATGCACTAGATGATTTCCGTGCTAATGCGCTCAATCCACATACGAATCCGATTACTCGAGGCGGTGCTGAAAATGACGACATCTATTTCCAGGGCCGTGAAGCTCAGAATACACATTACAACAAGGTATTGGATATTACCGTTGACTATATGAACAAGGTGTCAAAATTGACTGGACGACACTATGCACCGTTTGTTTACTACGGTGCGCCTGATGCAACCCGTGTGATTGTCGCAATGGGTTCAGTCACTGAAACCACAACTGAAGTAATTGATGAACTGGTACGTCGCGGCGAGAAGGTCGGACTTGTCAAGGTTCATCTATACCGTCCGTTCTCAACGGATCACCTTCGTGATATTCTGCCAGAAACAGTTGAGAAAATTGCTGTGTTGGATCGGACCAAGGAACAAGGTGCCCATGAACCGCTTTACTTGGATGTCTATGCTTCATTGGCTGGCTATAAGAAAATTCATACGATTATCGGCGGGCGTTATGGACTCTCATCCAAGGATACGCAGCCCAAGGATATCAAAGCAGTCTTTGACCATTTAATCCAGGATAATCCGTTGGATGGTTTTACCATCAGCATTGAAGATGACGTCACTCATCTCTCACTGAAGGCTGATGAAAGTTTCGTAATCAACCAGGAGTACACATCCTGTATTTTCTATGGTCTTGGTTCTGATGGTACTGTTTCAGCCAATAAGAATGCTATTAAGATTATCGGTGATCATACTGATCTTTACTCACAGGCTTATTTTGCCTATGATTCCAAGAAAGCAGGCGGTGCAACCCGCTCATTCCTTCGTTTTGGAAAGAACCCGATTCATTCGCCTTATTATGAACATCATGCAGATTTTATTTCGTGTTCAATGGATTCCTATCTGATTCGTTATGATATGATCCGCTATCTGAAGAAGGGCGGTACATTCCTTTTAAGTTCCACGTTCAAGCCTGAAGACATTGCGCGTCATCTTCCTAATCGTGTGAAGAAGCAATTGGCCGAAAAAGAAGCGAAGTTCTACATGATTGATGCTGTCGATATTGCGCAGCAGATCGGAATGGGACGTCGCACGAATACAATTCTTCAATCCTCGTTCTTCGCCTTGAATGAACAGATTCTCTCATATACTGATGCCTTAGATTATATGAAAAAGGCGGCTGAGAAGAGTTATTCTAAGAAGGGTGATGCTGTCGTTAAATTGAACTGGAAAGCGATTGATCAAGGGAAAGATGGCCTTGTGCAGATCACTGTTGATCCTGAATGGAAGGATCTGCCGACAACTGGCAAGCTTCCTGTCAGTGATGACGTTTACTTCAATGAATATGTTGATGAAATCAACAGTTTGAACGGGTATGATTTACCGGTATCAACCTTTACAGAATATGGTTTACTGGATGGTTCATTCCACAACAATACCTCATTCAACGAACATCGTGCAATTGCAAACTTTGTTCCAAAATGGATTCCTGAGAATTGTATCCAATGCGGATTCTGTTCATTTGTCTGTCCGCATGCTACAATTCGTACCTTCCTCTTGGATGAAAACGAAGTCAAGAATGCACCGATGACTTTTGATACGATTCCAGCCATGGGACCGAAGGTTGCCGGACTGCAATTCAGAGTTCAGGTTTCTCCTGACAACTGTGTTGGCTGTGGCTTATGTTCTGTGGAATGTCCTGGTAAGGGTGGCAACAAGGCATTGGTTATGGAAGATATCAATACGCAGCTCGAGTATGCGCCTTTAGCCAATTACCTTTTCAAAGACACACGGTATAAATCAGAATTCTTCCCGACTGACACAATTAAGGGAAGCCAGTTCCTGATGCCTTACTTTGAAGTGTCCGGCTCTTGTGCAGGTTGCGGTGAAACACCGTACTATCGTTTGGTTTCTCAGCTGTTCGGGCGGGATATGCTGATTGCTAACGCCACCGGATGTTCATCCATCTATTGCGGTTCTATTCCATCAACGCCATTTGTCACGGACAAGAACGGTGAGGGTATTGCATGGGGAAATTCTCTGTTTGAAGACAACGCTGAATATGGATTCGGAATGAAGATGGCTCAGGAAGTCAAGTCAGCCCGAATCGGCGAGATCATTGCAGAAAGCAAAGATGCATGTGAACCTGAACTTCAAGCATTACTGGATCAATATGTCGAGGCCAAAGGCAAGCGTGATGATGAACGTGTGGTTGTCCAAGATCTAGTCAGTGCAATCAAAGCCTCTGGAAACAACGAAATCAAACGACTGCTTAAGTTCGAACGTGATCTTGTCAGCAAGTCAGTGTGGATTATCGGTGGTGATGGATGGGCCTACGATATCGGCTACGGCGGATTAGATCATGTCATTGCGAATAATATGAATGTCAATATCCTTGTCTTGGATACCGAAGTCTATTCAAATACTGGCGGACAGGCTTCCAAGTCATCTCAAGCCGGACAGATTGCTAAATTTGCCGCAAGCGGCAAGAAGACAGCCAAGAAGGATTTGGGACAGATTGCAATGACTTATGGCCATGTTTATGTCGCAAGTATTTCTATGGGTGCCAATCGTGTCCAGACCATCAAAGCATTAAAAGAAGCAGAAGCGTATGATGGTCCATCACTTGTTATTGCTTATTCTCCATGTATTGAACACGGTATCAAGGGTGGTTTATCCAATCATCAGGCTACACAGAAACGTGCTGTTGAATGCGGCTATCTGACGTTATACCGGTATAATCCTCAGAATGAAGAAGCTCCATTGACTATTGATTCAAAAGAACCGAATTTTGATTTGTTCAGAGACTTTGTACTCAATGAAACACGATTCAATCAGTTATCCAAAATTAATCCAGCCCATGCTGAAGAATTGCTTGAAAAAACTGCCGCTGATGCGAAAAAGCGCTACAAGCGCCTCGTCCAGCTTTCGAAGTAAAACAAGAGACCCTCGAGGTCTTTTGTTTTCTTTATCACTTTCCCTTTTTGTGGTAGTATTAAAGAGGTGAGGGAAATATATGAGAATCGGATTATTTACAGATACGTTTACACCCGATATTAACGGCGTTGTTACGTCTATTGAAACACTTCGCAAACAATTGATAAGGGATGGCCATGATGTCTTTGTGATTACAAATCATCCAAAACTTCTTCAGTACAGTTATCAAGACCGTATATTACGCGTTACCGGTGTTGAAGTTAAATTCCTGTATGGATACACAATCAGCACACCGTGGCATCTTCGGGCGTATAACGAAATTAAGAAAATGCGGCTGGATATCATCCATGTCCATACAGAATTCGGAATCGGTATTTTTGCGCGCATCTGTGCATCACGGCTTAATATTCCACTGGTTTCTACCTATCATACCACCTATGAAGACTACACGCATTATGTCAATGTTTTTGATTCCAAAATTGTCGAGAAGTATTCGAAAAAAGCAGTCGCCAGTCTATCGAAAGTGTACTCGCAAAGTTCAAGTATCGTGATTGCACCTTCTGAGAAGACAAAAGAATTGCTTGAGAGCTACAAGATCACCAAAGAAATCGAAGTTATACCTTCTGGCCTGGACCTTTCGGCGTTTGCCCATCCAGATCCAAAGTTACGTGCGCAGCGACGCGCTGAATTCGGGTATACGGATGCTGACATCGTCCTGGTCTATATCGGCCGTATTGCGCAGGAAAAGAGCCTTGATGTCGTCTTGGAGGTTTTTGCTTCTTTAACTCAAAGGAACAATGCCGTTAAGCTGCTCATTATAGGAGGGGGACCAAGTCTTGATGATCTGAAGAAACAAGCTGCTGATCTGCAGATTAGCGAGAAGGTTACCTTTGCTGGAAAACGGGTTGCTCAGGATGTCCCAAGTTATTATTTTGCCTCTGACCTATTCATCAGCGCCTCATTAACCGAGACCCAAGGAGTGACCTTCATTGAGGCATTAGCAAGCGGTCTTCCGGTTTTTGCGAGGCCGGATGAACCGTATATTGATATTGTCCATGAAGATGAAACCGGATTTTATTTTAACTCTCCTGAAGAATTCACAGCGAAAGTTACTTATTATTTAGATAAGAGTGTAGCTGAAAAGGATCGCTTCAGGCAAGCGTGTATTTCGATTGTAGAACCATTCAGTTCCGAAGCTTTTGCTGACCATGTTTTAAAGGTTTATCAAAGAGCGGTTGATTTTGCGCAGGATGTAAGTTCGATTACTCATGTCGAAATCACGGATGATGAATGTGTCATCTTCTATGAAAACCAGCATCAAACCAATCGGATTATCTTATCACGTCAATCGTATGATGATTCATTTAAGGAGGGAAAAGCCTTGTCAACTAAAGAATTGGAAGCGTTGTTGAAACAACAGGATATCTATTTTGCCTATCTTAAAGCAATCAAGAAATTAGGTTACAAAGACTATAGTCTCTATGAGATGCGGCTGTATCTGCTGGATAAGGAAATGCTTAAGCAACCCGATGCTGAATTTATTATTCAGGAACTCAAGCAGCGTCATTTCCTTGATGATTCACGGTACATGGATGAACTGATCCAGTCAGGAATCGACAAGGGCTATGGTTCAATTCGTATTCGTGAATCCCTGAGCCGTCATTATTTTGATGATCAGGCGATGGAACTGAAACTTCAGCAGTTGGATCATAATTCCGAGCTTAGCCGAGCGAAAGATGTGGCTGAGCGTTACTTGCTGACACTGCATACACAATCCCGATCAGAAAAGGTTTCCAAAGTTAAAATCAAGCTTTCCCGTATGGGCTATGAACACTTTGATATCGATCGGGTCGTCTCAATGATTGATTTTGAGATTCAAGGAAGCAGTGAAGAAGATGCGCTGGTGCTTTGTCTGCAGAAAGCCAGACGTATTTATCAGCACAAACCGCTGCAGGACCAACACCAATTAATAATTCAGTACGCGTATCGTAAAGGATTCAATTACGATGCGATTAAAAAGCAGATGGATGAAATGGAGCAAGACAATGAAGAAGATTAGTGAATTTAATGAAGGTGAAAAAATAAAAGAGCAGTTATTGGTGAATACAGTCAATAAAGGGCTGACAAATAACGGTGCGCCTTATCTGTCCCTCTTATTTCAGGATCGTTCAGCAACAATTGAAGGGAAATACTGGGATGTTCCAGAAGCAGTTTCCACAGCAATCAAAGCAGGGGAAGTCTACGAAATCAGTGCGGATGTCCTGAAGTACAAACAGTCCTTGCAGCTGCGCATAAATCAAATCAGACCATTGGATCCGGGAAGCTATAATCTAGGTGATTTTGTCAACGCTTCAAAATATGATACAGCTTTTCTGAAATCGGAAATAAACACTGCGGTGGAATCCATTCAGAATCCGGTTCTCAAAGGTTTGGTCCGTGGCTCGATTGATATCAATGAAGATGCTT
Organism: uncultured Erysipelotrichaceae bacterium; assembly: GCA_937874965.1. Lineage (GTDB taxonomy): Bacteria > Bacillota_I > Bacilli_A > Erysipelotrichales > Erysipelotrichaceae > CALNCD01. The sequence goes on from CALNCD010000122.1 coordinate 6,448, forward strand.
TCTACAGTTTCCCTGCGGCTTCGCGTAACCATCACGACTTTGTCGGCGGTCTGGCAACCCATGTTTTCGGAATGCTGAAACTGGCCGATGCATTATGCGATATTCATCCGCTGATTCATCGTGATTTATTGATTGCCGGGGTAGTTGTTCATGATATCGGTAAAATCGTTGAATACAGTGCTCCGATTCTTCCGGAATTTACGGTTGAAGGAAAACTGATCGGCCATATCTCGATGATGAATGCCTTTATCTACGAAATCTCAGTGAAGCAGGGGTGTGAGAATTCAGAAGAAGCATTGCTGCTAAGGCATATGGTTCTTTCTCACCATGGTGAATATGAATATGGTTCACCTGTCCTGCCAATGACTTTAGAAGCTGAAATGCTGAACTATATCGATAATATCGATGCCCGGATCAACATGCTGGACAAAGCATTGGCTCCTATCGAACCAGGACAGTTCACCCCACGGATATTCGCGTTGGAGAATCGTTCATTCTATAAAACAAAACTAAAGTAAAAAAAAGGGATCATCGTGATCCCTTTGTTAGTTCTTGGGTAAGTACTTCAAGGATTGAATCCAAAGCAATTAACTGGGCTTGTTCATCTTTGCGTGCCTTGAACTCGACATTGTTATCCGCCAAGGCTTTCCCGACAGTAATGCGATAAGGAATACCGATAAGGTCCATATCTTTGAACTTAACCCCCGGACGTTGATCACGATTGTCCAAGATAACATCAATTCCACGGCTTGAAAGCTGTTCATACAATGTATTCGCAGCTTTTGACTGTGTGTCATCCTTGGTATTGATAACAATGATTGCAACTTGGTAGGGTGCTATATTAACCGGCCAGTCGATCCCGTTATCATCGTTGTTCTGTTCAACGATTGCTGCAAGACATCGGCCGATACCGATGCCATATGAACCCATCATGACTGGAACAAGCTGATTGTTTTCATCCATATAGAAGAGATCCATCGCTTTGGAGTATTTGTCACCCAGCTTGAAGGTATTGCCGATTTCGATTCCACGTGTGAATGAAACTGTATAACGCGGATCAGCAGGACATAAGTCACCTTCCTGGATATTGACGATATCACCGATTAGCGTTGGTTTGAAATCATGCTGATTCACATGAACAAAGTGATAATCTGTTTCGTTTGCCCCAACGATAAAATCATTGAGTTCACTGACTTCCTGATCCATGATGATATCCACAGACAATCCGACCGGACCGGCAAATCCGACCGCAGCATGAGTTGCTTGAATGACCTCCTCAGCACTTGCTAATTCAATCGTCAAGGCATTCAGAAGTTTCTGCAGCTTTACTTCATTGACCTCACGCAGACCGCTGACACAGACGGCCACAAGCCGCTCGTCCGCCCGGTAAATCAGGGTTTTAATGAATTTTTCAATGGGTTGTTCAAGGAATTCGGTGACTTCTTCGATGGTTCGGGCTTGGGGAGTATGGACTTTAGTCCTTGGTAAGCGAACTCCTGTGTCCTCGTAGCGGTGAATGACTTCCGCAACCTCCAGATTGCTCGCATAATTGGCTTCTTTTGCGATAACGAGAATATCCTCGCCCAGCGGTGCAAGTGCCTGGAACTCCTCTGAAAGCAAGCCACCCATAATTCCTGTGTCAGCGCTGACAATCTGATAGTCAAGCCCCATTCGGTCAAATGAATTTTTATAGGCATTGAACATTTTCTGATAGGAAAGATCCAAGCCTTCCAAATCTTTATCAAAGGAGTAGGCATCTTTCATGATGAATTCACGCACACGAATCAAGCCATAGCGGGGACGAGGCTCATCCCTGAATTTATCCTGGAACTGATAGAGGTTGAAGGGAAGATCTTTATAGGACTGGATCTTCATCTTGGCCGCCTGAGCAAACAATTCTTCATGGGTAGGACCAAGGACAAAAGGACGGTCATTGCGATCTTTCAAGGAAAACATACTTGATCCGATAATATCTTTGCGGCCAGATGCAATGTAGACTTCCTCGGAGATCAGTGCAGGCATCAATAATTCCTGGGCATCAGTTTGGTCCATCTCATCCTTTACGATGGCTCTGATCTTCTCGAGGACCCGATAACCCAGCGGCATAAATGCATAGACCCCGGATGACATTTTCTTGACATATCCAGCTCTGACCAGCAAATTACCGCTGGTTGAATCTTCATCCTTGACATCCTCACGTAATGTATAAAAAAAGCTCGACTTTAGTTTCATGATATACCTCTATTTTTCTGTTGAATTATACCATGAATAACGCAGTATTTAAACCATATTCCGTACCGCAAGCCAGAAATACAAGAAATGGTACGGAAGGAAACCGCTCTTTTTTGATGATTCATGACTCCTTGAAGACACTTTTTATTTTTTTTGACTTTCGGATTGATTTCGGTTGACTTTCCTGGCTGGTTCATGCTATTATCAGTAAGCAAATGATATTAGAAAGTAGAAGGCACTCTTCTCACCTGATGGCTTGAGTCATGGGTAAATGCTAGACACAACAAAGTAGTGTTATGTGCGGGTGCTGTTTACAGTGCCCGTTTTATATTCTAATGTCTGTATGCAGGAGGTGGAATTATTAGCAAGAGACCAAACAATAACGATGATCTCGTTAACGAAGGAATTCGCTTTAAGGAAGTGCTTGTCATTGGACCAGATGGTGAACAGCTCGGTATAATGCTTCGTCGTGAGGCATTAGAGAAGGCCAATGAATACAATCTTGATTTATTCTGTGTGGCTCCGAATGGAACACCGCCGGTTTGTAAGATTCTTGATTACGGACGCTATCGTTTCGAATTGCAGAAGAAGAACAAAGAAGCAAAGCGTAACCAGCATACGACAGAACTCAAACCATTGCGTCTTTCCCCGGTTATCGATACTCACGATTATGAGACAAAACTGAAACAAGCTCGTAATTGGCTTGAATCAGGGTTGAAAGTCAAAGCGGATATGCGTTTCAGAGGCCGTTTGATTACGCGTCTGGAAGTCGGCCGCAAGATTATGAACAGTTTCATTGACGATTTGGGCGATCTCGCGATAGTTGACAAGAAGCCGACTCTCGAAGGCAATACGATGTCAGTTGTATTGTCACCAAAGAAGAAATAGGTATACAGGAGGATAAGACTATGCCAAAAATGAAGACTAAAAGAACATTGGCTAAACGAGTTAAACGTACAGGCAGCGGAAAACTAACCCGCCATCATCAGTTTACATCGCACTTAGCTGCGTCGAAGACTCACAAGCAAAAGAGAAATCTTAAAAAATCAACATCAGTATCAAGTGCCGATTACAAGCGCATCAAACTGATGATTCAGGACTAGGAGGATAGACCATGCCAAGAGTAAAAGGATCCGTGCAGACTCGTGCACGTCGTAAAAAAGTATTAAAATTAGCCAAAGGTTATTTTGGTTCGAAACATGCGATTTATCGTACAGCAAATGAACAGGTCATGAAGTCATTGCAGTACGCTTACCGTGACAGAAAACAGCTCAAGCGGGAAATGCGTAAACTGTGGATTGCTCGTATCAATGCTGCTGCACGCATGAATAACATCAGTTATTCTCAGCTTATGCATGGCTTAAAGTTGGCGAACGTTGAAGTCAACCGTAAGATGCTCTCAGAAATCGCAATCCATGATCCAAAAGGATTCACACTGATTGTCGATCGTGCTAAAAAAGCACTCGAAGCGTAAACTATAAAACACGGAAGAATGCACTGACTCCGATTCCCGAACAAGGATAGGGAGATTCAGTTCAATTCCCCGTGTTTTTCTTTTAGCCGTTGAAATTTCAGGGCGGCGATTTCAGAATAGATCGGATCATCATGCTGGGAAGCGCGCATCATTGCCCATTGACACCAGTAGAGGTTGAGTAGTTTCTCATAGTATCGGATCTTTTGCAGCTGCTTATTCGTTACCGGTCCTTTGAAATAGGCTTCGAAGAAGACATTCCTCAAGCATTCATCCTGGATATCATTCTCAGTGATGAATGAGAGAAGATCAAAATATGGATCATTGTCACAGGCATATTCATAATCGATGATGTAACAATGTTCACCCTGGAAACAGACATTCCCAGCCACCAGATCATTGTGGCAAAGCGTTGAAATCGATTGATATTGATCGAGCTGATCAAAAAGGGCAGTATAAGGGGTTAAATCAAACTGTGGGTTTTCGGTATGGGATCGGTAGTTAAGGAACTGACCTTTAATATCGAAAGCACTGCCCACCTTGATGTTGAGATGATGCAAGTCGTGAAGCCGAAGTGCAACACGTTCAATATCATGGTGGTTATGATGCTTCTCAAAGGTTTCCAGGCCTTCAAGATAGGCACTGATCTTGATCCCTGTTAACGGGTCAAAATAGAGAAGCGGG
>CALNCD010000123.1 GCA_937874965.1 uncultured Erysipelotrichaceae bacterium
CCCATCGGCGTCGCAAACATCCTCGGTGCAGGGGTTGCCGGTTACTTTGGATTACTGCTGTTGCCTTATGTTTCCAAGATTACCGCATTGCTTGGAACGGTTATCAATGGATTTACCAATACTACGCCATTGTTGATGGGTGTATTGATTGCGGTCAGCTTCTCAATTCTGATTATTACGCCGATATCAACAGTTGCCATCGGATTGGCAATCTCATTGAATGGTCTATCTGCAGGTGCAGCTGCATTGGGTGTCGGTGCTTGCACAGTTGTTCTGGTCGTCGGCTCAATCATGGCGAAGAATCAGAAGGGAGTCACCTTGGCAGTTGCGTTAGGGGCGATGAAGATGATGATTCCGAATCTTGTAAAGCATCCGAAGTTGCTGTTGCCTGTGGTAACATCTGCAATCTTTACAGGTTTCTTTGGCGCAATGTTCAAGATTGCGGGAACGCCTGCAACGGCTGGTTTTGGTTTGGTCGGTCTTGTCGGTCCGATTGGTGCATTCAAGGGAACCGAGGCTGTCGCGATTGCGGGACCGGCGTTGGTGAAAGTGCTGATTATTGTACTTGTCTTTATTCTCATTCCGTTAATCGTTGCTTTAGCAAGTGACTTTGTCTATCGTAAGAAACTGCATCTCTACGAGATTACTATCTTCGAAAACAATGGCGGAATGTAGGAAAGGAAGGTTGAGGAAAAAATACTATGAAAATTTTATTTGCAGGTGCTGGCGCTATGGGCGCACGATTTGGCTGGATGCTGAGTCAATCAGGAAATGAAGTTGTCTTTGCGGATAACTGGAAAGAGCATGTTGATGCGATCAATGAACAGGGTTTGAAAATTATCGTTGATAAGAAGGATTTGGGAAACTATAAAATCAAGGCGACTTCACCGAAGGCGGTTGAGGGCAGTTTTGATGTTATCTTTGTTTTCACCAAGGCCATGCAGCTGGATCAGATGATGCAGGATATTCTTCATGTCATTCATCCTAAGACCCGTATTATCTGCTTGTTGAACGGGTTAGGCAATGTTGAAGTCATCGAGAAGTACATTCCGAAGTCGCAGATCTTCTTGGGTGTCACGGTCTGGTCTTCAGGTCTTGGTGGTCCTGGGGTTGTCGATGCAACCGGGTCTGGCGCGATTGAACTGCAGCAGATGGATAAGACAGACGATCCATTCAATGCTGATATGCTGGATACATTCAACAGAGCAGGTTTGGGTGCTGTCTACAGCGATGATGTTCTGCAGTCTGTCTGGCATAAGGTCGGCCTGAATTGTGTATTGAATTCTTACTGTACGCTGATTGATTGCAACATCGCGCAGTTCGGAGATTATAAGGATAGCGAGGTTCTGGTTGACTATGTTGTTGATGAGGTAGTTGCAGTCGGGCATGCAGAGGGTGTCAATGTACTGAAGGATGTCATTGTTTCCAAGATTCATGCCGTCTATGATCCTACCAAGGCGGGCTTGCATTATCCATCCCTGTATCAGGACATGGCTAAGCACCGGCTAACCGAAATTGATTACCTGAATGGGGCCATTGCCCGATTAGGGAAGAAACACGGAATTTCAACACCGGCCTGTGATCTGATTACGCACATGATTCATGCCAAAGAGTCAGTTGTGGGCGCAAAGTAAAAAAACTGACGGTTTCCGATTTTAAAAATAAGGTATAATAGACTTAACTAACGAAGGAGGAAACCATGAATATTGGTGTAATTGGTGCCAGCGGAATGGCTGGACAAGCGATTTTCAATGAAGCAGTCTCACGGGGTCATCATGTGGTGGCGTATGTGCGTAATGCTGAGAAGACCCGGGAATTACTCGGGGATATCGATTGGATTGAGAAAGATGCCTTTGCTTTAGAGGCCGATGACTTTGAAGGAATCGATGTGATTGTCAATGCTTATGCGACTGAACCGAGTAAGGCGTATCGCCATATTGATTTGGCTGCTAAACTGATCGGTATGTTCCGGGAACAGCTGAATCCACGGGTGGTATTTATTCTTGGTGCAGGAAGTCTGCAGCTGGCGGATGGTACGTTATTGGTTGAAAAACTGAAATCAATTCCAGGCAGTGAATCCTGGGTTGCGATTCCGGAAAATCAGCTTAAGGAACTGGAATTCCTTTCACTGGTGGATAATGTGAATTGGGTGGGTGTTTCTCCCTCAGAAACGTTTACCACAGGTGATCGTCTGGAACCGTTGCTTGGAACAAATCGGTTATTGGTCAACAAGGACGGAAAATCGATTGTCTCTGATAAAACATTTGCACGGGCTATTCTCGATGAAATTGAACATCCGAAGGTTATACGCGCACGTTTCAGTGTTTGCAATAAGTGATTAGAAACTGTATTCTGGGTGACCAGGTACAGTTTTTTTAGGGCTGAAACTGGTTAAAAGATTTAAAATTCCAGGAAGTTAGAGTACAATAGGGAAGAAAGGAAGTGGCATATGGATCTTCTTTTGATTGGATTAGTAGTTGTAATGGTGGGTGTTGGATTGACATATGCTTATTCAATCTACCGGAAAGGCTGCTGTGAGAAAACAGAAGCGGTTGCGTCCGTGTCTCAGCCCAAAGGCGCTAGCCTGCAGGATTATCCTTATCGTTTGAAAGTGGATGTGCAAGGAATGAGCTGCGAGAATTGCTTGACGAAGACTGTGAATGAACTCTCAAAACTTGAAAATGTCATTGTTAAGCCTGAGAAGCAGTTCTCAATGATTTCAGTGTATTCCAAGCAGCCGCTTGACCAGCGTTCTGTGATCAAGGCTGTCCGTCAAGCCGGTTATATGGTGAATGCCATTGAAGGAGTGTAAAATGAGTCGTTTAATTTTCGAAGGCTTCTCTAAAGTCCATATTCCCTATTATTACCCATGGCGTAATAACCCAGAACTTGCTCAGTATGACCAGCCTGGCTTTGTACGGCCGATGAGCTATGAAGCAGTCGAAGCCTGGTGCCTGACGATTATTGAGGGAACAAGCGGTCATACGTTTTTCATTAAGGACAGTGAGCAGGATAAATATATCGGGATGTGTGCCTTGATGCATCTTGATTACAAGAATTCCAATTGTGAACTGGCAATCTTCATCGGCGAATCGGATTACTGGAGCAAAGGCTATGGGACTGAGATCATGGAACAGCTTCTAAAATGGTCTTTCATTGATCTGAATCTTCATAAAGTCTATCTCAGGGTATTCGGTTGGAATAAACGGGCAATCGGTCTTTATGAGAAAGTCGGCTTCATCCAGGAAGGCCGCTCCCCAGAAGAGCTGTTTCATGATGGTCATTATGTTGATGTCATCAAATACGGGCTGTTCAAGCGGGATTATCTGAAAACACATGGCCGAGATTGATTATGGTTTTAACGAAGACTTTCGGGCGGTTCTCATTACATCAGAGGATACTTCTATTTCCTGGGATCATTGTTCATTCGAGAAGTGTCAGTTTGAGGGATCGTTCAATGGTCTTACTCTGACAGATTGCACGTTTCGAGAATGTGATTTCTCAAATGCTGCGTTTGAATACAGTTCCTGGTTCCGCTGTTTGGCTGAAGCCAGTAAGGCAACCGGATGTTCCTTGGATTATGCCCGTTTGAAACAGGTTGAGTTTAATGAGTGCCAAGGACAGTATCTGCATTGCTTCAAAGGTAATCTGGAGAAAACGGTCTTCAAGCGCTGTTCACTTAATGGCAGCGGATTTCGTGCATTAGTGAAAAACGGTGTCACTTTCAGCGAGTGTGATATCGATGGGATGGATCTGGAGGAAACCGATTTGAAGGGTATTGATGTCTCTTCTTCATTTTTTGGAACGCTGCGGTTTCATCCGGACAAGCTTGGCGGTTTTATGATCAATGCAGTGCAAGCAGAACAATTGATACGTTCTTTTAACGTTATCGTAAAGGAGTAAGTGATTATGGGGTATTTTATTTTAGGGGTTGTCGGTCTTATCGTCCTGCTTTTTGCGGTCTGTGTGATCCGTGTGCTTCTGGCGCCAAAGGGGGCAACCATCCAGGTGATTCCTGAGGTTGATCCCAATCGTGCCGTAGCTTACGGTGAGAAACTCAGCCAATTGATTCAGGTAGAAACCGTATCTTCGGTTGAAAGTGATAATCTCGAGAAATTCTATGGTTTCCAGAAGGTGATGGAAACACAGTTTCCGAGGATTCATGAGGTCTGTGAAAAGCATGATTTCCGAGGCAGTGTGCTCTTTAAATGGAAAGGGCTGGCCAGTGATCGTCCGATTTTGGTTATGAATCATTTTGATGTGGTTGAAGCGAGCGGTAAATGGCGTTTTCCGCCGTTTTCCGGCACGATTGCTGAAGGAAAAGTCTATGGTCGAGGAGCATTGGATGACAAAGGTCCTTTCTTTGTGATGTATCAGGGGATTGAAGAATTGATAGAATCCGGTTTTGTTCCGAATCAGGATGTTTATATCGCAAGTACGTGCACCGAGGAAATCGGCGGTGAAGGGGCGGGCTTGATTGCCGACTATCTGGATCAGCAAGGGCTGCAGTTTGATTTCTTGCTGGATGAGGGCGGAATGATTGTGGATGAGCCCTTGCCTGGATTAAAGGGATTGTATGCAATGGTGGGTGTCGTTGAGAAAGGCAATGGGGATGTTAAGTTCATTGCCCGAGGACATGGTGGTCATGCATCGGCCCCGGGGAAGCAAACTCCGTTGGTTCGGCTTGGGGAATTCATGGCCAGTGTGGAAAAGCATTATCCTTTGAAGAGCGAAGTTTCCTCAACCTTGAGTGAAATGATCCGGCGTTTATCTCCGCAGCTTCCATTTATGATGCGGTTGGTTACCGAGAATCTATGGTTATTTAAGCCGGTCATCACACAGGTTGCGAAGCTGAATCCAAGTTTAGCTGCCATGACACGAACTACGGTGGCATTCACGACAGCCAAGGGGTCGGATGGTTTCAATGTTTTGCCTCAAGAAGCCTATGTTACGGCAAATATCCGGTATAGTCCTCATCAGGCGGTTGAAGAGACCCATCGAATTCTTCAGCAGAGAGCCAAGAAGTACAATCTTGAACTTGAGGTCATCCAGGCTCAGGAACCTGCTCCTGTTGTGGATTATCAGAATAAGCCATTCCAACGTATTGAAGCCACTATTGCTTCTTTATATCCTGGATTGGTGATTACTCCCTATATTATGACTGGGGCGACGGATGCACGCTTCTACAATCATTTAACCAAGGATGGAATCCGGTTTGCTCCATTGAAAATCACAACGAAGCAAATGGAAACGATTCATGGCATCGATGAGAATATCGATCTTTCGTCGTTACCGTTAGGGGTTGATTTCTACAAGGAACTCATCAAAGGACTATAGGGGAAAAGCAGGGGTTTAGTATGTGAGAACATTTAGTTTTTGTTTTCATTTATAAAGATTTCAATGTTTATTCAGTTAAGATCGCTGGTATCATCATCAAAGGGTAGGAATATCCTTTGATTTTTTTAGGTGCTGGTGTGATAATTAGGAGGAACGATTGGAGGGACTTATGAAAGATTTATCGTTTAAGGAATTTATGAATCGCTTGCTTACGGGGATGAGCATAGGGATTGTTGTTGCCCTGATTCCGGGGGCATTGCTGGGTGAGTTGGCGAAGGCATTGCATTGGGATATGGTTGTTTTATTGACCAAGCAGGCTCAGGTGTTGCTGGCGCCGGCTATGGGTCTTTGTATTGCCTTGCAGTTCAAGCTGACTCCGATTCAATCGGCAACGCTAGCCATTACAACAATGGTCGGTTCCGGAGCAATCAAGGTTGTTGACGGTGCCTTGACCCTTGCGGGTATCGGTGATGTTATTAACGCCGGCTTGGTCGCTGGAGTTGCTGTCTTTATTATGCTGATTATCGGTAATCACTTGAAGGCTTATACCATTCTGGTTTTACCGACAGTCATTGTCGTCTGTGTCGGCTGGTTCGGCTTATGGTCATTGACCTATGTCAGTCAGCTTACTGGGCTGATCGGTAAATTGGTCAATGGATTCACGACATTGCAGCCGGTACTGGCGGGAATACTGATTGCTGTAACCTTTGCCGTCATGATTATTTCGCCTATTTCTACCGCCGGTGTTGCCTTGGCAATTTCCTTGACCGGTGTTGGCTCTGGTGCAGCTAACCTGGGTATCTGTGCTGCTGGTTTCGGCTTGGCTATTGCGGGCTGGAAGGTCAATGGATTAGGGACGAGTATTGCGCATTTCTTGGGTTCACCGAAGATGCAGATGGCTAATTTCATTAAGAAGCCTATCATGGTTGTGCCGATCGTGGTCAATGCTGCGGTTATGGGAATGTTGGCTGGATTGTTCAGTATTCAGGGAACCCCTGCCAGTGCCGGGTTTGGTATCAGCGGTCTGATCGGACCGATTAACCACTTGAATATCGTTCAATATACGCCTGTCAATATTCTGATCGCTGTATTGATTTTCGTGGTTGCTCCCGTGGTTCTGTCCTTTATTTGCACTTATCTGTTCGAACGTGTCTTGAAATGGGTAAAGCCTGAAGATTACCAGATTAAATTTAACTAGAAGGAGTATTTAAGATGTCTAAGAAGATGATTGTTTTTGCGGTTGCCGGCGATGAAGGGGATGCCCTGAAGCGCTTTACTAAGGAACTTGATATTGATGCTGAGCTTATTGAAGCTCAATTGGGAATGGATACCGTTGCATTGACCGAAGGCTATGAAGCGGTTTCAGTGTTGGGATTTGATGATGTCAGCCGTCCTGTGGTTGAGAAACTGGCGGCCAATGGTGTCAAATATGTGGCATTGCGCAGCGCAGGCTATAACAATGTGGATGTTGATGCAATGCGGGAATTCAATATCCGTTTCTCGAATGCCACCTATTCACCGAACTGTGTTGCCGATTATACGGTCATGCATATCCTGATGGCAATCCGTAAATTCAAGCGGACTGCTTTGAAGTCAGCTTCCGGCAATTACAGCCGTTCCGGCATTCAGGGAAAAGAAATGCATAATCTGACCATCGGTATCATCGGTACCGGGCGGATCGGAGCAACTGTTGCTCGTAATCTTTCCGGTTTCGGAAGCAAGATCCTGGGTTATGATGTCTATGAAAATGATCATCTGCGGGATATTCTGGAATATACGTCGCTTGAGCAGTTGATTGCTTCCAGTGATGTCATTACCTTGCATACACCGTTATTCAAAGAGAATGTTCATATGATCAATGCTGAGAGCATTGCGAAGATGAAGGATGGTGTGGTGATTATCAACTGTGCCCGTGGCGAATTGATTGATACGGATGCCTTGGTTGAAGCATTGGAATCCGGCAAGGTTGCCAGTGCTGGACTTGATGTCATTGAAAATGAGGTTGGTATTTTCCATCATGATCATAGCGGTGATGTCTTGGATAATCATGATTTGTCAGTCCTTAACGGGATGAATACGGTCACTGTTACTCCGCATATGGCGTTCTATACTGATCAGGCAGTCAGTGATATGGTTGAGGTGGCATTACGTTCACTGACGTCATTTGTTGAAACAGGCGAGAGCCAGTGGGAGATCAAGAAGTAGATTGGTTGTATTCGGTTGCGTTTGATTCTATAATGAAGCAAAGGGCTAAGCGGGAGAGATTGATTTCAACGCCAACGGGGCAAAGCGCATGAACTCTCAGGCAAAAGGACCGCTTATCCGGCATCAACTCGTAGAGTGATAGTATCCACCGAAGAAGCAATCGATGACGAGAATCTTTCAGGTTAATGGACGAGGCGCACATTGTTTTGTGCGCTTTTTTCTTGTCTAAAGGAGGATTTATGAAGACAACACCGTTGTATGAGATTCATCGAAGCCTTGGGGCATCCATGCATGAATTTGCAGGCTACAGCATGCCGATTTCCTATACGTCCATCAAGCAGGAACATCTTGCGGCGCGTCATGATGCCGGATTGTTTGATGTTTCGCACATGGGTGAGTTCGAGGTCAAAGGAAAAGGGTCTCTGGAGTTTTTGAATGAGGTGCTGACCAATGATTTTACCCGTTTGCAGCCAGGTGGCATTCGCTACAGCGTGCTATGCAATGACGATGGCTATGTACTGGATGATCTGCTTGTCTATTGCTTTGGTGAGGCGCATTATGGATTGGTCGTGAATGCTTCGAACCGGGACCGTGATTTTGAGGGGTTAAACCGTCATGTAACGGGTGACGTCGAATTCCGCGATATCAGTGATGCAATCGGTTTGATTGCCTTGCAAGGACCCAAAGCTGTTGCGATTTTGGAGACCTTGGGTGTGAGAACCCAGGATTTGGGGTATTACCGGTTTGAATTGATCACGATTGAAACGATGGATATCTTGCTTTCCCGTACGGGCTATACGGGTGAAGATGGCTTTGAGCTCTATTGTAAAGCAGAATCCTGTATCAATCTTTGGACATTGCTTCTGGCCCACGGGAAGGTATTCGGTTTGCTGCCTGTGGGGCTTGGTGCCCGTGATACTTTGCGGATAGAAGCGGGAATGCCCCTGTATGGGCATGAACTGAGTGAAAAGATAACACCGCTGGAAGCAGGACTGGGCTTCTGTGTTAAAACCGATAAGCCTTCTTTCATCGGCAAGCATTCACTTGCCAAGCCGGTGCTGCGCCATCGGATCGGTTTGGTCGGCAAGGATCGGATGATTGCTCGTCAGGGCGACGCTGTGTATGCGGGTGGCCGGTGTGTGGGAGAAGTGACTTCAGGAACATTCAGTCCGTCATTGGATAAGGCAATAGCCATGGCATTGATCGATCAATCGGTTGAGTTTGATCAGTTCGTGGTCAAAGGGAAACGTGAGGGTGAATTTGACCGGGTCACGTTGCCGTTTTATAAAAGATAAAGGAGGACATTGAGATGTCACAGAACAGCTATCGCTTTAGTACAACCCATGAATGGCTTAAACCAACTGAACACGGGACTTATCTGCTTGGAATCAGTGATCATGCCCAGCAGGCTTTGGGTGATATTGTCTTTATCAATTTTCCGGAAGCGGGTGATCGTTTCAAGGCGGGCGAGGTGATGATGGATATTGAAAGTGTCAAGGCGGCTTCAGATCTGTATTGTCCGCTCAATGCGGAAATTATTGGTGTGAATGCGGTTCTTCTGGACGAGCCAGAGCGTCTGAATCAAAGTCCGTATGAAACCTATATCGTTGAATTGAAGAGTGATCAGTCTTTGGATGATCTGATGGATGAGGCGGCCTATCTGGCGTATGTGAAGGATGCTGAAGCATGAGCTATGTTGTGAATACGAAGAAACAGCAGCAGGCCATGCTGGCTTCTGTCGGGTATTCCTCAATTGAAGAGCTGTTAGCTGTCATTCCTGAGAAGGCCAGGCTGAATAGACCGTTACAGCTTGACTATCACCGCTCAGAGATGGAGGTGACTGCACTTATGGAGGGATATGCTGCCGGGAATACCGTCTATACGACGATTTTACGAGGTGCTGGCAGCTATGATCATTTCATTCCCAGCGTTGTCGGCGCATTGGCATCACGCGGAGAGTTCCTGACGGCATATACGCCTTATCAGGCAGAGTTTTCTCAAGGGATTCTCCAGTCTATCTTTGAATACCAGAGTATTATCTGTTCCTTGACTGGCATGGATGGCAGCAATGCTTCCGTGTATGATGGCGCCAGTGCAGCAGCTGAAGCCGTTTCGATGTGTGTGGAACGTAAACGCAGAACCATGCTGCTCAGCAGCGGCTTGTCCGGCTTTGTCCTTGAAACAATCCGGACATACTTTGAGAATCAGGCAATTGACTTGAAGGAAATTCCTTTGGCAGACGGGCGGACTGATTTGAGTGCCTTGCGGGAACTGTTGGATGAGGATGTCGCAGGTGTGATGATCGGTTATCCGAATGCTTTAGGTATCCTGGAAGACGTCGCGGCTATCGATTCTCTTGTCCACGCCAATGGCAGCAAGCTGGTCTTCTATACCAATCCGATTGCGCTGGCATTGTTGAAATCACCTCGGGAATATCATGCGGATATTGTCGTCGGGGAAGGACAGCCTTTAGGCTTGTCCATGGCGATGGGCGGTCCTTACTTGGGTTATATCGGTGCGACGGAGAGCCTGGTGCGCCGTTTGCCTGGGCGAATTGTCGGGGAAACGGTGGATGCGGTTGGCCAGAGGGCGTATACATTGACGCTGCAGGCCCGTGAACAGCATATCCGCAGGGCGAAAGCAACTTCAAACATTTGCTCCAAC
>CALNCD010000124.1 GCA_937874965.1 uncultured Erysipelotrichaceae bacterium
TGTTCTTAATTCATTTAAAACCTTGTTGAGGTAGGGGGTTTAGATTTTTTAGGCAGGCGGTTTATGGTATAATTTGAGGTGACTGTTGAAAAGTGAGGTTACAACATGTACGATTATTTAATTGTCGGAAGCGGTTTATTCGGAAGTGTCTTTGCGTATGAGGCAACGAAGCGTGGATATAAGGTTCTCGTAGTTGAGAAAGATGGGTTTACAGGGGGGCACATACATACGAAAGAAGTGGAAGGTATTTTGGTGCATGAGTTCGGTGCGCATATTTTTCACACGAGCAATCGGGAGGTCTGGGATTACGTCAACCAGTTCGCTGAATTCAACCGGTATACGAATTCTCCGATTGCAAACTACAAGGGAGAACTGTATAATCTGCCTTTTAATATGAATACGTTTAACGCGATGTGGGGAACGGTGACGCCGGCAGAAGCAAAGGCGAAAATTGAGGAGCAACGCTCATCCATTCAAGGAATTCCCCAGAATTTGGAAGAACAGGCGATCAGCCTGGTAGGTCTGGATATCTATGAGAAATTGATCAAAGGCTATACGGAGAAGCAATGGGGGCGTGAGTGCAGAGATCTGCCGGCGTTTATCATCAAGCGGCTTCCTGTCCGATTCACCTATGATAATAATTATTTCAATGATCGTTATCAAGGGATTCCTATCGGTGGGTATAATGTGATTATCGATGCGTTGCTGAAAGGAATTGAGGTTCGCTTAAATACGGATTATCTTAAGGAAAAGGCATCGTTGGATACCCAGGCGAAGAAAGTGATCTATACGGGAACCATTGATTCTTATTTCGATTACCGTTTCGGCCGTCTTGAGTATCGCAGTCTTCGTTTTGAACATGAATTGCTCGACATGGAAAATTATCAAGGGGTGGCAGTGATGAATTATACGGACCGTGAGACGCCGTATACCCGGATTATTGAGCACAAGCATTTTGATTATGGAACTCAGCCGAAAACTGTGATTACCCGTGAGTATTCCGTGGAGTGGCAGGCTGGAGACGAACCGTACTATCCAGTGAATGATGAAACCAACCAGGCGTTATACCATCGCTATAAGGATCTTGCGGATCAGGAGCAGTCCGTACTTTTCGGAGGACGGCTTGCGGAATACAAGTACTATGATATGGATAAAGTGATTTATTCAGCATTACAGGCGGTAAAGAAAGAATTCAAATAGGTGATGTCGTGAGTGAAAACAGCTGCAAGGTGAGTATTATCATGCCAGTCTATATGGTCGCAGACTACGTTGGTTCAGCCATCGAGAGTATTCAGAAACAAACGCTTTCTGACTGGGAACTTTTTGCCGTGGACGATGGCAGCCCTGATCAGAGCGGGGCTATTTGCGATGAATATGCGCGTCATGATGCGCGGATCAAGGTTTTGCATAAAGTCAACGGGGGAGCTCATACCGCTCGCAATACTGCGATTGATTTAGCGCATGGGGAATACTTGTATTTCATGGATTCGGATGATTGGGCTGAAGCGAATATGCTGGAAGATATGGTGATGCTGGCTGAACAGCATCAGGCGGAATTGGTGATTGCCGGGTTCTATATCGATACGTATTATACCGATACACAGAAATACACAGAACGAAAGGTCCTGCCCTCGCAGGTCTTCAAGACCCAACAGGAGTTCCGGGAGAATTCCTATCGCCTCTTTGACAACAATCTTTTGTATACCCCGTGGAATAAACTGTATCGCAGAGATTATATTCTAACAAACCGTCTTTATTTCCCAATTACTTTCTGGGATGACTTTCCTTTTAATCTTGCGATTATCAAGCAGGTTTCAAAGGTGGTTCTGACATCGAAGTGCTATTATCATTTCCTGCGTAAACGTTCAGGGTCAGAAACCGCAAAGTATCGCAGTGATATGTATGAGAAACGTGAAGAAGAACATCAATGGCTCTTGGATCTGTATGCAGAGTGGCAGGTGAATACGTCTGAAACCGATGAGTTCATTGCCCGTCGCTATATTGAGAGGTTGATTGGCTGTGTCGAGAACCTGACAAATAAAGACTGCCGGCTCTCCAAGAAAGAAGTCAAGCAAGAGATTGATCAGATGATTCACAATGAACGGGTTTATCATGCGTGTGCCTTAGCCCGTCCGAAGTCCTTGCATTTAAAACTGATGTTTAAACCGATAAAATGGGGCAATGTGGAATTAACTTATCTGGAAGGCAAATTTATTTCATTGATTAAAAGCAGCAATCTTAAGCAGTTTGCGAAATTGAAAAGCCGCCGATAATCGGCCGAAAGAAGATGGAGGTCACGTGCATGGCAGACCAAATCAGGGTCGGGGTCTCTCAATGAAGAATATCGCAGTGATTTTTGCTGGCGGAGCGGGATCCAGGATGAAATCCAAGGATACACCAAAACAATTTCTCAAGGTAAATGATAAGGAAATTATCATCTATACCCTTGAGCATTTTCAGGTTCATCCTGGTATTGATGGGATCGTTGTCGTCTGTATCGCTGCTTGGATTGACTATCTCAATGGCTTGATTGAGCGCTATCAGCTTTCAAAAGTCAGTGCAGTTGTTCCAGGAGGTGCAAGCGGCCAGTTGTCAATCTATGCTGGGTTGGAGTCTGCTTTATCATTGTATGGGGATCAATGCATAGTCCTTGTCCATGACGGAGTCCGTCCCTTGATCAATCAAGCCTTGATCAGTGCGAATATCACAGCAGTGAAGGCCTTTGGTTCGTCCATTACGACCTCACCTGCCATCGAAACGGTTATCCGGACAAAGGCCGATCAGATCGAAGAGGTTATTGACCGGAGTCAATGTGTTCTTGCGAAAGCACCGCAATCCTTCTATCTGGCGGATTTACACCATACCCATCAGCAGGCTTTGAAAGATGGAATCACCAATGAGATTGACAGTGCCACCTTGATGAGCCGTTATGGTTTCAAACTTCATACGATTGTTGGACCAAGTGAGAATATCAAAATAACGACGCCGAATGATTTCTATATGTTTGAGTCATTGGTGAACTCGTTAGTCTTGGAAGGAGATGAGACGGAATGAGAACCGTGCTTGACCAGAACCTGGATGCTTTAATGGATGAACCGGCGATTTCCTGGGAAAAATTCAAAGGACAGACGGTGTTTGTAACCGGGGCAACCGGCCTTATCGGGCAATTGCTGCTGAAAGCCTTCGTCAAGGCAAACCAGCGATTCGGGTTGCAGATGACTCTTCTGGGCGGTGCCCGGGATTTTCGTAAACTGCAAACCCTGATGGGCGAACACTTCTCCGAAATCGTGTATGTCCACTATGAAATGAGTTCGCCTATTGAACTACGGCCTGCTGTCGATTATATTTTTCACTGTGCCGCCCCAACTTCTTCAGCTTACTTTGTTTCACATCCTTCAGAAACGGCCCAGGCGATTGTCAATAGTACACAGCATATGGCTGAATTCACGAAAAGGACACGTCCGAAAGCGCTGATTTTTTTGTCTTCATTGGAAGTCTATGGTTATTTTGACGGCGGCTTGAAATGGGTGAGCGAAACAGATTTCGGCAGCCTTGATCCTGCCTTGGTCCGCAGCAGCTATTCTGAGGCGAAGCGGTTCAGTGAGACTTTGCTGACTGCTTATCGGGTGCAGTATCATTTGCCGATCACGATTGCTCGATTGACTCAATTGGTCGGTCCTGGTCTGAATCGTTTGGATAAGCGGGTTATTGTTGAGTTTGCAAACGCAATTATTGATCATCGTGATATTACCTTGGTTACATCAGGCGAAACAGTCCGTACGTATTGCGATACCATGGATTGCTTGAGTGCGTTGATGATCATAGCGTTATCGAAGGGTGACTATGCTGTTTACAATGTTGCGAATGAATCGACGCTGATTTCGATTAGAGCCATGGCGGAACAGCTGATTCAGGCTTATCCGGATTCCGGAACACATCTTTTGATTGAGCCTGCTGAAAATCCTCAGGCTTTGGGGTACAACCATGAGGTTAAAGTCGGCCTGAAAGCCGAGCGTCTGGAAAGTCTGGGATGGCAAGCACGTTACTCGCTTCCTGCATCTTTTCAGAGGATGATTGCCTGCATGCAGGAAGAAACGGGTGGACGATGATGGATGTGCTGGTTCTTATGAGCTGTTTTAACGGTGAGGCTTACCTGGTAGAACAGATCGAAAGTATCTTAGCCCAGCAGGGGGTGAGTGTCCGGTTGCTGGTTCGTGATGATGGCTCAACGGATGCAACTGCTGAAATTCTACAGGACTACCAGGACAAGGGTTTTCTGGAATGGTATCAGGGGGATAATCTTAAGAGTGCGCAGAGTTTCATGGATCTTCTGCAAACTGCTTCCGGTGCGCATTATTATGCTTTTGCTGATCAAGACGATGTTTGGTATCCCCATAAACTGCAGGCTGCTGTAACATGCCTGAGCGGGTGCAACGATCAGCCGACCTTGTATTTTTCCCACAAGCGGGTCGTGGATCGCGAATTGAAGCCGCTGGGGATCGAGGATGAAGCGGTCAACGGATTAGAACTTGGCACCTCGCTTCTAAAGTGCCGGGTTTCCGGATGCACCATGGTTTTCAATGATGCGTTATTAAGGCAATTGCAGACCTACCGTCCCTATCGGATCAGCATGCATGATTCCTGGGTGCTCAAAGTTGCAAGTGCAATTGGCACAGTGGTTGAAGATAAGGGTCTGTTCATGGATTATCGTCAGCATGAGCGTAATGTTGTCGGATCCAGGAAGAGTGCATTTGATGTATTCAAGATACGTGTCAGAAGTTTGTTTTCACGTTCTAAGGATTCAATTCGGACCAGCATGGCCCAGCAGCTGATGGAAGGCTATGGTTCTAAGATGTCTGCGTATGATCAGCAGTACTGTCAGGCATTTGCTGAGATTCGTTCTTCATTCAAAGCACGGCTCAGGCTTGTTTTTTCATCATATCTCAAGCCGCATAACCGGAAAGAAACGCTGGCGATCAAAGTGCTGGTTTTATTGGGGTGGATGTAATGGCAGAAAAGAATATCAAGTCTCTGGAAGGAGAAATCCTTCAGCAACTGCAGGAAACATTGTATGCGATGTACACCGACATATCCCGGGCATGTGAAGCGCATGGTATTCATGTGATGCTTGGGGGAGGAACGTTATTAGGTGCCGTACGGTACCAGGACATGATTCCCTGGGATGATGATCTCGATCTGATGATCATGCGGGATGACTATGATGAATTCCTGTTGGCAATGGATGACCTCGCTGAGGATTACAGTATTCAGAAGCCAGAGCATCAACAGGCGGTTTTCCCGTTTCTTAAAGTCCGTAAGCGTAATACCTGCTACATTGAAATGGTGTCCAGGAACTTTCCTCAAGACCAGGGGATCTTCATTGATGTGTTCGTTGTTGAAAAGTGTCCGAATAATCCTTTAATCCGAAGGCTGCATGGGCTGCGATGCAATCTGTCGTATGCGATTTCTGCCTCCGCAATCAAGCGGGAGTATGTCAATCCGGATTATGTGAAGATGATTAAGAAGGACTGGAAGAAATATTGCCTCTACCGTTTACGCAATGGTCTGAGCTATCTTTTCGCTTATCGAAGTGCTTTGAAATGGCAGTATAGAACCTATGCGCTGAGTTCAAAGTATGCTTATTTGAAAAACAATCACTATGTGAGTATTCCATCCGGCCGACGGAAATACTTCGGAGAACTTGAACCTCGGGAGGTATTTGACGGGGTCTCCGAGTTGAAATTCAGGGATTGGTATGCCTATGGGCCAAAACAAGTCGAAACCTATCTTATTAATAATTACGGAAGCGATTACCTTGTACCTCCTCCGATTTCTGAGCGGGAGAGTCATGGAATCGATTATTTATCGTTTGATGTTCTAGCGGATGAGGGAGGAAGCGGACATGAATAATCTATGGATTGCGTTTGCGGTATCGTTGGTGGTTTTAGTTGGGTCCTTTGTGCTTTTTGAAAAGGATATCATGGCTCCTTCTGTGGTATTCTCTGCAGTTTTCTCTATCTCAATTGCAGCTGCTTTGTATAACTATGACGTCTGGAATGTTTCTTATGAATGGAATTCGCTGAGCTTGATTCTGTTGGCGATCGTCCAGTTTGCACTGGTGAATTATGTGGTGTATCAATTCTTTAAGCGACGGTCTGTTCGATATTCGAAGGAGTCTGTATCAATTCAGTTCACGTTGGCTCCGGTGGTGAGTACCCTGTTTGCATTGGGTGCAATCATCGGTATTGTGCTGTATGTCAAGAACGTGCTTGCGATTGCTGGGAATGGTGCTGAGTCTACTCAAATCGGCTATCTTATCAATCGTTATCATCAGATTGTGCTGGGTGAAGTCAAGGTTTCGCAATCGATGCCGTTCTTGGTTAATCAGCTGGTTAAATTGATTCAGGCGTGTGCCTATGTCGCTTCATTCTCGATTGTTGTCCGTTTTGTAACATCGCAACGACGGTGGTGGGCATTGATGGATGTGGTTACGGTTCTTTGTTTCGTGGTGTTTGCGCTATTCTCATCCAGCCGGATGCTGCTCATGGAACTTCTAGCGGCCAGTGTGACGTATGCCTACCTAATTTATCAGCACAATTCAAAATGGCAAATCAAGGCAACCTGGCGGATTATCGTCGGAATTCTCGGCGTCTTTGTTCTCTTTCTCGTGGCGTTTTACTATGCTACCTTTGCCATCGGGAGAAATACAGGAAATACGATGCTCTACTATATCGCCTATTATGCAGGGGGATCAATCCCGCTATTTCAATTGTTTGTGACGACTCCATTGACACATCCGGGTGTATTCGGGTACGAGACTTTCTTTAATCTGAATCAGTTTCTGGTGAAGATGAAAGTGCTGTCCATTGAAAATTATAGTCGTCATCTTGAATTCAGAGGACTTGAGCCTGGGGTCTACTTCGGTAATGTCTATACAGGATTACGGCGTTATCTCTCTGATTTCGGAATGATCGGGATGATGATCCTGGAACTTATATTCAGTTTGTTTTTCACAGTCTTTTACTATTCCATTCGCTATGATCATTCAAAGCGGTTCAGCGCACTGAAGATTCTGCTTTATGGGTACTGTGTTTCCGCATTATTTCTGCATTCTGTGGATGATACCTTGTTTTCCTCAATTTTATCTGTCAATGGATTATCCAAGCTCTTTTTGATTGCTGTGGTCTATGGCCTGTTTTCTTCTGAATGGCTGAAAACCAAGATGCATAAGATGAGGATGATTCTGTTAAAACGATAAAAATCCTGAGGTGAGAGCTTAAAGTGAGACGAGTCCTAAGGAAGGATTCACTCAATGATCAGCAGGTAGGGGATATCGTTAATCAAAGTCCATTTGCTTGTTGAAAAAAGATGGAGAAATCCATGTATTTACTTGTTGAAAAGAGCAAAAGCAGAAGGTTGAAGGATACTGGAAGGTGTTCTAAGTGGAGGGGCTTGGTTCCGATAAGAAGTTTTTGGCACTCGATAAGTGATGTGATATAATATCCCTGTATTGCCTGCCTAAAAGGTAGTGGTATTGCCTTTGTTTCAGACGTTGAAGCAGAGGACGGTGATTTCTAAAAACGTCAAATTGTGTTTATATTAGAGAAAGGAAAGTACTGCTGATTATCGGATTATTTAAAGCAGTATATGGAATGGAATGAATTCTAAACGTAGTTATCAGATGAGATTAAGTGATCAGAAACAATGGATTCGAACACTGATATTTGTTTCTGAGGTGTTACTCTCTGTTATAATGCTGGAGGTAATCGTTGGAAATGGCGGCCGGTGGATTTCTATCGGACCTCTGACTCCGCGCATGATCATGGCTTTGGCTGTATTTGTTTTATCATTTCCGGTGGTGATTTATTATGCACGGGAACTCTTTACGTTTCTGCATATCAAGTTACTGCTGGTCTTTTTTGTCTATCTGGCCATTTCCAGTGTGATTGGTTATTTCAATAGGAATTCATTACGAGTGATTTTTGGAGATTGGACGTCGTTCTATATGCTTTTTCTTGTTCCGATTGTCACGCTAATTGCCATTCAGGAACAAGCGATTAAACAGCGGATCAAGACGATCAGCACAGTTATCGTCATCGGTGCAGGTATTTTAACTCTATTTACAATCGGGTATCATTTCATTTATCAAAGCGTGCCTCAGGCATCCCGTATTGTTTTGGAAAAAGCACTTTCTGATCTGCAGTTTGGAGGAGTTGCTTTATTAGGTGATTCAATTGCACGGGTTTATTTGCGTTCGCAGATTTTCATTCCGATTGCGATTTTCATTTTACTGGCATCCCTGATCCAAACAAAAAGCAGGCAATGGATTAAAATCGTCGTTTTGGGTGTTTTGTATTTCGGACTCTTATTGACCTTTACCCGGTCATACTGGATTGCGACATTTGTTGCTTTTGTGATCCTGCTGGTTTTAAATAGGCATCAGTATAAGCGGCTGTTCAAAGTCTTTGCCATTTCAATCTTGCCTTTTTTAATTCTTCAAGGGGCATCTCAGCTCGTTTATCATGAAAATGCAACGTTGGTTGGATTCCAGAGAATTGTCTTGTCTTATACGCCTACGAATGAGAATCCTGGACTCGTTGATAATCCAAATGATAATCCTGCTAATCAATCTGAATCAGATTCACTTCGGAATCAGTTGAAAAGTTATTTGTTCAATGCGATTGGAAAGTCACCTATTGTTGGTCACGGCGCTGGATATGTTGTCGCTGAGTCGAGACCGCAAGGTTGGACAGAGTACTTTTATTTTGATTTGGTCGCGAAATACGGAATTATCGGGTGTGTGTCCTTCCTTAGCTTCTTGCTTAGCCTTATCTATCCGTTAGTAGTTAATCGTAAGCAGAGGTACATGGATGTTGCCTTGACGACAATGTCGATCTTAATGGTTGTTTCTTACTTCAATCCTTATCTCAATAATGCAATCGGACTTCCTGCCTTACTTTATGTTGTCTTTATTGCCGCATCCACGCAGAACCGTCAGATTCAAGTTATAGAGACGTTATGAGTTTAGCCAACAAAGGAGGACCTATGTTAAAAATATACATTGCTGGCAGTGATGGCATGATTGGTTCACAGCTTTTTGAATCCTTGAGTGAATCCTACGAAGTTATTGGAACTACTTACCAGAATTTAGATTTACTGGATTATGCGTCTGTCTATGAGTATGTGCATCAGCATCAGCCGGATGTGATTATCCTAACTGCAGCCAAGGTTGGGGGCGGCCATGCAATTTCCAGTAATCCCATTTCATTTTATGAAGATAATGTATCCATCCAGACCAATATTATGCGGGCTGCTTGTGCCAATGGGATTACTCGGGTGATTCTTCTGGCTTCTGCGGCGATTTATCCTGCTGAAGTTGAGGGTAAAATCAAAGAGACCGATTTAATGAAGGGACCTTTGGACCATGTCCAAGAGTCATATGCTTTAGCAAAGCTGTCCGGGGTTTACCAATCCCGTTACTACAATCAGCAGAAGGGAACCAAGTACGTGACTCTTGTGCCTGCAAACTTGATTGCGAATCGTGATAACGGCCAAGTTGTCTTCTCATTGATGAAACAGATGATGGCGGCAAAGCAGAATAATACGCCTGAAGTGGTTCTTTGGGGCAGCGGTAATCAACGGCGGGAGTTTGTTTTTATCGATGACGTTATTCATGCGCTCAAGCTTCTGTTGAAAAACTATGATCAGCTAGAGTTTGACTTGTACAATGTCGGAAGAGATGAAGATATTTCCATTCGTGATTTATCATATATGATCAAGTCAATTACCGGTTATCAAGGCAAGCTCGTCTTTGATGCCAGCAAGCCTGAAGGAGTTGCCAAGCGTCTTTTGGATTCTTCGCAGATTATGGCTCTTGGTTATCAGCCGACGGCCGATCTTGAAGAAGGCATCCTTGCGATATACAATCAGGTTCTGAGGAATCAGCAATGATTCGGATTCTTTGGGCGATACGTGCCATTTTCTATAAACTTCGATTTAAGGCAATCGGTTCACAATCCTATATGGGCCGGCCGATCTTCTTAAAAGGCACCAGACAGGTTTCATTGGGCAAACGGGTACGGATTTTTCCCGGGGCCCGCATTGAAACGCATGGCGATGGCCATATTTCAATCGGAGATAATGTCTCCATCGGCCAGAATCTCCATATCGTTTCCGGGAAATCAGTTACTATTCAAGCCAATACGACAATTTCATCCAATGTCATGATTACTGATCTTAACCATGGGTATGAAATCATTGATCAGCATATTATGGATCAGCCGCATCAGCTGCTGGAAACAACAATCGGTGAAAACAGTTTTATCGGTACGGGGGCTGTGATTTTACCTGGCAGTCATTTAGGCAGACAGGTTATTGTCGGGGCTAATGCAGTCGTTTCCGGAACATTCCCCGACTATTGCGTTATTGCGGGTGTTCCTGCACGGATTGTGAAGCGCTATAATGCGAAAACAGAACGCTGGGAGAAGAATGTATGATATCAGTTTGTATCGCGACTTACAATGGTGAAGCTTTTGTGCTTGAACAGCTGCAGTCGATTCTGAAGCAGCTTGGAAGTGATGATGAAGTCATCATTTCAGATGATCACTCCAATGATCGTACTCTTGAGCTTATCCGAGGACTCAATGATTCACGGATTACGGTGATGCTGAATTCATTGGAAAACGGCTATACCCGTAACTTTGAAAATGCACTCCTGCATTCAAAAGGGGATATTATCTTCCTTGCGGATCAGGATGATGTCTGGGCAGACAACAAAGTTCAAGTTGTTCTTCAAGCGCTTGAATCCAGTGATTTTGTTGTCTCGGATGCCGCAATCACGGATGGTCAGTTACAGGTGACATTTCCCTCCCACTTTGAGCGGAATAACACCCAGCAAGGCTTCTGGACAAATTTCCTGAAAACCCGGTATATCGGGGCCTGCATGGCATTCAGGCGTCCGGTTCTAGAGACCGCATTGCCATTTCCGAAAAAGCAGAAGTATTGTGCGCATGATTATTGGATTGCGGTCGTTGCCGAGCGTTTCTACACCGTTAAGCTGATTCATGAACCTTTGGTTCTGTATCGCAGACATGGCGGCAATGCACTTAACGGCGGTGAAAAGAGTACCAATTCAATCCTGAAGCGGCTGCTGACGCGTATTTACGTCTTCGGCTGCCTTCTGGGACGAAAGAAGGCAGTATGACAATCGCGATTGTGATGGTGGTCTATAATGAGGCTATCGTGAATACACCTGTGTATCGTTGCTTTACAGCACTGGATCATGATTGTTTCAGACTGTATGTGTCAGATAACAGCACCGATCAGGCAATTCTGGATCAAAATGTGGAAGTGGCTGGTATCAGATACAAGGCCAACGGCGGAAATATCGGGTTGAGTAAAGCGTATAATTCATGGATAAGCGAAAGTCTCAATGACGTTGATACCTACCTGATTTTTGATCAGGATACACCGGTTTCCAAGGGTTACTTTGATACAGTGCTTCATGATCTGCAGCAGAATCCGGATGTTCTGGTTCTCGTGCCGTCAGTCACTGCAGGTGATCTTAAAATGTCACCGTTGGTCTTTGATCCGGTAAAGATTGCTGTCGATGGCGATGCGGAGCATGCCGAAGCGATTATGTTTATCAACTCAGGAAGTGTCATTCGAAGTGATGTCTATCGGCAGGTAGGCTTCTATAATGAAGCGATGTTCCTAGACTGTGTGGATTATGACTTTTCCCTGAAATGTGCTCGGCATGCCATCCCGATCAAACGTTTGAACACAACGCTTCAACAGAACTTCTCGGGGGTTGAGTCTTCGGGCTTGAGCCGTGACTTGAAGCGCTTCAAGATTTACATCAAGGACTTCAGAATTCTGCAAGAAAATCCGGAAGTCTCTGAAAAATCCGGACGGCTTTTGTGGAAACGTGCATTGAAATTGGCTGTGAAGTACAAGTCTTTCGCCCCATTGATGGCGATCAGGAGGAATCAGGAATGAAAGGAATAATTTTAGCCGGAGGATCAGGAACGCGACTGTATCCGCTCACCCGTGTTACCAGCAAGCAGTTATTGCCGATTTATGATAAACCAATGATTTATTATCCGTTGAGTACGTTGATGTTGGCGGGGATTCATGAGATCCTCATTATTTCGACGCCTCAGGATCTGCCTAATTTTGAACGTTTGCTTGGAGACGGCAGCCATTTCGGTATTCAGTTATCCTATAAGGTCCAGCCCTCACCCGATGGATTG
>CALNCD010000125.1 GCA_937874965.1 uncultured Erysipelotrichaceae bacterium
GCGGTAAATTCGAGCTTATTAAATCAATATGAGCAAGATATTTCAAATATTCAAAGTAAAGATTCCCGGATTTAACCTCGTATGCGAAAATTGTCTTCTTGAAACGCCTTCCTTCAATAATGAGAGTCGAATTCAAAAAAGAAAAATGCACATCTGACACGTGTGTATCAATTACTGATTCCATTAACGCATAAAACCAATCGTCCATCCTATCACCACCTATAATAGGAGCATCATTAGGTTTTTCCTACTAATAGTCTCTCGGTAATGGCTCCGACTTTCACTTTTTATCTAAATTTTAATGTTCATTCATATTATTTTCACTGTCAATAATCTAAAAAAATGCTTGAACTGAACAGTCTCCTCTTTAGTCAAGAGTGCTGGTCAATTCAAGCAGGTGTTATTGCAGGTAGGGATTAATAAGACGTTCAGTGCTTAGCCGGGTCAGTTCTCCATGCCCTGGATAAAGGACCAGATCATCTTGGTACTGTTCTAGAAATGTGTGGATAGATCGTTCCATGGTCTGCATGCTTCCAGTAGGAAGATCTGTTCTTCCGATAGAGCCGTGAAAGATAAAATCACCGACAAAAGCTTGGGTACCACTGATGAAGGTAACGCTGCCGTGCGTGTGCCCAGGTGTTTCGACAACCTCAAATACAACATCGCCGATGACAAGCGGACCAGCAACGAACTCAATAGCCTTTGCGTTGACAACAACATCCGCGGCAAGCCGTGATGACCCATTCAAATTCGGGTCCTGCAGGAAAGGCTGATCCAAAGTATGGATATACACAGGAACATTATAAGCACTCACGCATCGATCCACCCCAGCAATATGATCAAAATGACCATGTGTCAATAAAACCGCGATAACTCTGCCTTGAGTCGATACAGCTTTTTCAATCCGTTTAAACTCATCTGCTGTTTCTGCGCTTGGATCAATGATAATCAAATCGCCATTATGATTGAGAATGTAACAATTCGTTTGAACTGATCCCATTGTTATTTTAGTTACTTTCATACTTTGCCTCCTCTATCCATATCATATCAGCTGTCGATGATTTAAAGAAAAAAGCCAATTCTGGCTTATTTCTTTTCTTTGTGTTCAGTTTTTTTCTGGCAACGTGAGCAATACTTATTTACAACCATTTTTTCTGGGTTCTTGCGCTTATTACGGGTTGAGATGTAATTATCTTCACCACAGACTGAACATTTAAAGATGATGCCTTCTCTCATAGTAACCTCCAACTTTGCTTGTTCATTATAACATACTCATTTCTGAAATGCTAACAAAATATGCATGATTTATGGAATAAAACCTGGTTTGATTAAAACCACGTATAAACATGAATTAATCCGCCTTTTTAGCGATCGATCACTATTGACCCTTATAGTACATCCGATAAACCTGATTCGTCAGATACTCACAAGGTGACGATAGATTAGCGGCCGCAGACGTCGAATACGGAACCCCGCAAACAAGCGAAATATCAGCAGTTCCATTGATTTTGGTATAAGAGATAGCATTGTGATTCCAATACTCTGCCCCATTCAGATACGTCTGTGCCGTTCCTGTTTTCGCGTACATCTCCACCTTCGAAGGTAAACCGGCATCAAACCGATTGCATAAACCATCTGAACGTTTCGAAACACAATATCTGAAACCATCCTGAACATTCTTCAGAGCAACAGGATTAGACAGTGTATTCAGGACTTCATTGTTGTTTTGCCAGACAATTTGGTTTGTAACCGGATCTGTTGCATTCAGCACCAGACGTGGCTTCAGCCGAACGCCGTCATTGGCAATTGTTGAGATATACTGAGACAGCTGAATCGGAGTATAGCTCTCATACTGCCCGATAACCATATCAAGCAAATCACTTCCCCGATCCGTCGTTCCCGTATAGCCTATGGCTTCATTCGGAAAGTCAACCTGTGTTTGAGTTCCCAGACCAAATTGTGAGAATGTATTTCGTAATTCCTGAAACGCTGTCGATAAATTAGGAAGACTGAGTTCTTCATTGGCAACATACTTCCCGCCAGCCAAACGAACGCCCATCTCCCACATGAAAACGTTGCTTGAAAGGGCTAGTGAATCCAGGTAACCGATTGGTCCCAGGATACGCCATGACTTGATATCACGTGTCCCCTTAATTTTCCATACCTGGTCAACTACAATATCTGAAGTCGTCACAACCCCTTCATTGAATGCTGTATAAAGAGTAGCTCCTTTAACGATGGATCCGCCAAGGAATGCATTGGTGAAAACACCAGTGGGATCATTTTCATAGGTACCGTCGGCATTCCTGACCATAGAGACAAGAGCAAGAAGTTCACCTGTTCCAGGTTTCTGCACGACAAGATTGACACGATTCATATCTTTACGACCAGCGACACCCTCTTGGCTCTTCATCCAGTTGATAACCATCGTCTCAATTTCAGCCTGTAAAACCAAATCAAGACTTGTATGCAAAGTCAATCCCTTTGAGCCTTCAGAAACCTCCTGATACACAACATACCCGCTATCAGAAATAACTGCCTGGTACTGCGTCTTCGTACCTGAAAGCAAGGATTCATATTGACTTTCTAAACCGGATCGGCCCATTCTGGAGTTCAAAGAATAGCCTAAGGCTTGATAATATTCAGAACTCTCAGCCAAGAGGCCTTGAGCCGAAGATGTTATACCACCGATAATCCCGTTGACATAGGCTGAATCATACTTGCGGTCCCAATCCTGCAGATAGATAAACCCAGGATATTCACTCACATGCTCAGCGAAATATGCAATCTCTGTGTCAGTTGCGTTATCAAGTACAATATTAAAACTGTTGGATGAAGCTGTATCGATAATCTGCTTGACGACATATGCTGTTCTTTGACGCAAGGTAATGGTTTCCAGCATTGTGTCACTGACTAATTTTTTCAGTTCTGCGGTATAAGCCCCAGCATCAATTTTATTCGAAGAATAAGCAGCGGTAATACTTGGATCCACAATTTTTTTCAGTTCATCCAAATGCAGGTTGATGTACAATACTTGAAGATCATCTTTGGTTTGCGCATCAAGCGAAACGGTAAAATGATCAATGAATTTATAGGCCAGCTCCCAATACTGCTTATCGGTTAATGAGGTAGCTTTGGAATATGTAATTACATTTCGTTTTGTGCTGGATGCCATCAGAACGCCGTTACGATCATAGATATCACCCCGTTGCGAGTCGGAAGACAAGTAGTTTGTGGAATATGTAGCCAGCAAGGTTTCATAATGAGCTGCATTCACGATTTGTATGGTATACAGACGAACAGCTAAAACGCTCATTAAAAGAACGGCAACGATAAAAACACCGATAAACCGATTATTGATGATTTTCAGTATATCATAGTTTTTCTTCAGATTTTCACTGGAGCCGGTATAATTAATACCCGCCTTCTTCTTGAACTTAAACATTCCCAAACCTCCGAATATCCACGACTCTACTTATTCATTGTCAAGGCTGCTTTTGCTGATCTGCTTGGATTTTGCCCGGATTTTCTTTTGCTCATTGATGCTCTTTTGAATCATCTCACGTTTTTTCTTGCGTTCTATTTTCTCGATAACAGCTTGCTTTTTCTTCTTGTATCCAGGCTTTACAACGTTGCTTTTTTTCGTATTTACTTTTTTCAGAATTTCCGGATTTGTCTTACGGACTCGCTTCGCAGGCGCGAAAAAGGAACTGGTCTCAACGAGCTGCTTGTTTTTGATCCGCATAAATTCAAAATGAATCCCCTGTTTCTCCAATGCTTCAATGGACCGTTTATCATCAGCGCTTACAAAGGTGTATGAAACACCTGTCTGTCCGGTTCTCCCAGTTCGTCCAGCACGGTGAACGTAAAAACTAAGATGCGCATAATTTGGCAAACTGCAGTTAATGACATGTGAAATTTCCGGCAAATCAATGCCTCTAGCCGCAATATCGGTCGCGACAATAAATTGGACCTCATTGCGTTGAATACGTAAAAGCGAACGTTTCCGCTCACGAGCACTCAGGTCGCCATGCAATTCAATACTATCAATTCCATAATCATGAAGTGCTTTATTCAAAGCAGCGGCATCAGTACGAGTATTCACGAAAATCAGACACATCAAAGGATGAATACAGGCTAATAAGTCAAGAACGGCATCCGTATCTGAAAGATGTTTGCGATTGATTAAAACATGCTGGATCTGTGGTTTGAAAAGCGGGTCTTCAGCCACTTCAATCAAATGAGGATTACTAAGATATTTCTTGATAAAGGGTCTGATTTCCAAAGGAAGCGTTGCACTGAATAGCAGTATATTGGATCCCGTTTTCATCTTCGCAGCTACATGATCCACATCTTCAATAAACCCATATTCAAAAATAGTATCCGCCTCATCTAAAATAAGGAAATCAGCAAGATCACAGCGAATTGCACTTTCCTGGGTAAACAGATCATTGATACGTCCCGGTGTACCGATAATTAACTGCGGCTGCTTTGTCAATTTTTTCAGAATCCGATTGCGGTCTGTTCCGCCGATCAGCAGTTCTATTTTAAAATCAGCAACGTCTTTAATTCTTGAAGCGACCTGAAAAACCTGCAAAGCAAGCTCACGTGTCGGTGTAATTATGATTGCCTGAACATGATCATCTTCCAGCCGAAGATGATTCAGGAGATAGAAAAGATAAGCATGTGTTTTTCCGGTTCCGGTTTGTGAGAGCACAATTAAGTCATGCTTATCTTTTCTATCTCCTG
>CALNCD010000126.1 GCA_937874965.1 uncultured Erysipelotrichaceae bacterium
ATGCGTTGGGTGATTCACGAAATATTCCGGCGCTTGAAACATATGATGCTGTTGCCAACAAGATCGGCAATACCGCCATTGCCTCTTATTTGAAGAGCATGGGTATTTCAGACGCGGTAGCTGATGCAACGAACTCACAATATGCAATCGGCGGTCAGACCATGATTCTTTCGCCGACTCAGCTGGCTAATATGTATCAGATGCTTCTGAATGGCGGAAACTACATCAAGGCGCATACGATTGCGGAAATTCAGTATACGGATGGTACGGCACCGTACGTCGCCGATGCAACTCCTAAGAAGATTGTTTCCTCTGGGGCAGCATACCTGATGACCGACATGCTGACGAAAATTGTCGATAGCCGCCTGAATACGGTTCAGCATATTCTCGATCGGAGTTATCAGGTTATCGGTAAAACCGGAACCTCAACCATGGAAGACGGCTCAACGAAGAATCGCTGGATTGTCACAGGAACTTCAGACTTTGTCTGGGCAACCTGGGTTGGATATGATCAGGAAAAATCCATGGCCATCAGCCAGAACCTCTACAACCATAACGGCCGAATAAACAGCGCCATCCTTGATCTCCTTCAGAAGAAGTACGGAACACCTTCCAACTTCAGCCAGCCTAGTGATGTCACCACGATTACATTCATCAAAGGAACCACTGAAGTCAATGCGGAAACGGGATTAATCAATCACTCTGAAGTTCTTCCAAACATGTCCAGTGACATGATTCGCACCGGTATGATCAGGACAAGCTTCGCAACCCTGAACAGCATTTCGGAAACACTGAAGCCCAGTAACCTGAGTGACGATATCAATGTCGCCGTAGTTGCCAACGGTCAAAGCAATACAGCCAGCATTACCATGCCAGCCTATCCGGATGCAACGATGCTCACCCGCAGTGATGGTAAATTGCAGATGAGCAACGGCAAGGTTGGGGCATTGCAATTCCACAAGACATATATCTATGGGCCGATCCGCTACTATGCGGAAGTCCGGGATGGAACGACGGTATTGGCAACCACGAAATCAGAGAGCAACAGTTTCACACTGAACTTCAGCGGTGGCGGAAATCTTCAGGTTTGTACCTATTATGCGTATGACCAGAACTCATCCATCAAGAGCAATGAAGTTTGCCGCAGTGTCAGTATTGCTCAATCCGGGATCAAAGTACCGAACTTTACAGATGGCACCCACACACAGTCAAGTTTTGAATCCTTTGCCAATACAAACGGGATTACAAACTACAGCTTCACTAAGGTAACAACCACAGATACGAGTTTAAACGGCAAGATCGCAACTATCAAAGATGTCGATATTTCCAACCAAACACTTACTGCTGATGCCTTGAAAGCATTGAAACTAACCATTGGGATCTACACCACTGAATAGATAGACAAAAGGGTATCTGACGATACCCTTTTATTTTCATTAGAGTTCTGAAATCAAGCACGCACAGAACTGAGCACTTTGTTCACTGGCCTGTTTAAGATAGACATCGAAAGCGACCGCATTGCCCGTTGTGAAGGCTAAATCCGAGAGCGCCCGAACAATCAGAAACGGAATAAACGCACGCTGACAAACTGCACCGATGGCATAACTTTCCATATCAACCGCAATCGCTTCAGGCAATCGTTCTTTGATCACTTGAAAACGATCTTCGTTGGTAATGAATTGATCACCTGATACCAGCAGTCCTTGGTGGACACGCAAGTGCTGTGAGTGCATCACCTGGACTGCCTTGGCTTGTAAATCCAAAGAAGGCTCTGCGATAAAGCGCGGATCACTGCCATAGCCGTTCTGGATATCAAAGTCATGCATGACACAACGTGTGGCTACAATAAGATCCCCGATTTGCTGATTTTGATTCAACCCCCCTGCACTCCCGATGTTAAGAACGCTTTCAATCGGTTCGCTGGCCAGAAGCGTTGCGGCAGTATAGGCCGCATTCACTTTACCGATCCCTGATAAAACAACCAGAACAGAACGGCCATGAATCACACCTTGGACACATTCTATGCCGCGGATTATCCTCTCTTGCACCTGAAACATACGGGAAGTCATTGCCTGAACTTCCTCGTTCATTGCGCCGATAATCAGAATCATGCGACCTCCTTGCTTAGCACGAGAAAATATTTCTCACCTTCTGCTTTGCCGTGAATAGTGAAATCTGTGTAAACTTCAGCCGACCACCCCTGTTCACGATAGAGTGTGATCAACCAGTCAATAGAGTACACCTGCTGAGTCACGCTCTCCTTGACCATTGGCTCTGTGTAAAACGTGAATTGATGATACAAACGGTTAGCAGAAGACTGGATCTGCCATAAATACTCAACGCCTTCAACCACACCTTCTTCCACGTAACCCTCTTGAAATTCCGCAAGCCGGGAAGGATGATGCAGATCCAGAAGGATACGCTGCGTCGCTAAAGCACATGTTGTTGAAACAAAGTCACGGACAGACTCTTCACTGAGCAGGTAATTGATGCTGTCTCCAAAGCAAAGAAGCGTATCATAAAGAATATCACTCCGATAACGGCACATGTCTGCTTGAATCAGCTGAACCTGGTCCCCTGCTTTTTGCCGGGCTTTATCCAGCATAACCTGAGATGTATCCAGTCCAGAAAGCATCGGGAACATCTTTTCTAGTTCAACCAGCAAGTCTCCGCTGCCGCAAGCCAGTTCCAAACACCGTATTCCACGCGCATGCCTGCGGGTGAAATCGGCATAACTGAGCGTCCCTTCATGATCGGCAAGCAATTCATCATAAAGTTCATCCAGCATAATTCATGATGTGGTCACGCCAGAGTTTCTCCAGTTTGACAATCTCTCGCTGTTCACGCAAGAACAGATGAACCACGACTTCATTGCAATCAATCAGGATCCAATTCTCAATATGATGAACGGCAAATCCAGCGTTCAGCACTGCTTCAACCACATAGTCCGCCAAGGCACTCAACTGCCGCTGATTGCTTACATCTGCGATAACGAAATAATCGTAAAACGGGCTCGCATTTTCAAAAGACAAGCACTGGATATTATTCCCTTGCTTGGCATCGATCACGTCCACGACTGTTTTCAATAGCTTATCCATTTTTTTCTTTTCCTTTCCGGTAACGCTCAGCATCTTCCTTTACGAGGTGGAATGCTTTAATCAAGTTGGTTTTCGCAAGTTTTATTTCCTGATCACGATGCAAACCACGGCCAGGATCACATTTATCAGCCAGATACAGCACGAGTCCAAGTGGATGAGTGCTCGTACCTTCCACATGACCCGCAATAGCTCTAAGAACTGCTTTATTCTTGACACTATAGTATTTTGATAAAGTATATGCAGCCATTGATCCGTGCCAGATATTAGGATGTTTCAGTGCAACCGATGGATTGACCTGTTTCAGAAAAGCTCCCATGGCTTCCTTGGAAAGTTCTTTGCAGGAATCATGCATCAATCCAGCCAAACGTACGTCCCGTAAATCAAGCGCAGGATAGCTGCGGGCAATATCAAGGGCACAGTCCGTCATCGATAGAGTGTGGTCAAACCGTTGTTGAGATAATCTCTGTTTCAGCATCTCTTCAGTGTAGAGACTGTTTTCCATCATATAGCGCAGGACATTCGGTGACGTCTCAAAGGAATTGCCCGAACGAATATCGGTGGATGAAACCGTATTGATTTCACCATCAAGCCAGCTGAAACGTTCATCTCTTGCTCCGGTTACAGAGCGAGGGTAGACCAGAACATCAACCCGATTGAGAATTTCTGCATAGTCCTTCCACTGGTTGAATTCCGAAGCTTGATCAGAACCGATAATCCAGCTGAAGGTAATCGCAGGAAAACGTTTCTGTAAAAGATCAATCGTATCAATCGTGTATGAGACATCGCTGCGTTCATCATCAATCGTACAGGCTTTAAACCGATGGTGCGAAGCAATCATCAGCCTCACCATCGCCAGCCGTTGCGAGAAGGGAGCGGTATACTGCAGCTGCTTAAAAGGCGATACTTTAGCAACTACAAACCAGACTTCATCGAGATGCCTTTGCTGCAACGCTTTGACCGCAATTTCAAGATGCCCGTTATGAACCGGATCAAAAGTCCCGCCAAGTAAACCGACTCTCACTTCTTGCGCTTCTTTCGATATAAAATAAGAACACGGCCGATGCATTGGACAATCTCTGCATGCGTCTGCGAAGCGATCTCCACAGCACAGCCGCTGACATCTAGGGGAGCACTTTTAAGAACACTGATTTTAATTAATTCATGTGCTTCCAATGCATGATCCACTGTTTCAATCAGATTGAAGGAAAGTCCGTCTTTACCAACCTGAATAATGGAACTGAGTGAATTTGCCTCAGCTCTCAATTGTTTTTTCTGTTTATTTGTTAACATTAAATTAATGCCTCTCTTTTCACCAGTTCAACCCTCGGATCGAACTGCGTTATAATCTGCTTACATACCCCTTTTATGCTGAGAAAACCCAGATTCAGTAAAACGAAATCAAACGAGGAATCCCCTGGCCAGCTTTGCTGTTTCCATTCCTGACTTCCAAAAGAAATCAACTCATGTTGAATCCGCGCCTCTTTATGCTTCGATAAAGATTCGCTCTTGATACGCATCACATTCAAAGCAGGCGGCAGATAACAGATCACGCTTAAATGATCTGCCCCAACAAAACGGATTGCTCCGACACCACCAATTAATAAGGTTTGATCGCAAGACAATTGAAAACCGAGCGGTTTCAATGTCTTAGTAGGCTGCAACGCTTTGATCTGCTGTTTATCCAGAGCATGATAAAGCGATATCTTACCCATGAATCCAGGTGTATCATAAAGAACACCGGCTGAAGTCCCTACTGCAATTGTATTCGCAGTCGTGGATGGGATAGGTGATGCAGTCAGCGTATCCGATTTTGCCAATGCATTGATGAGCGTACTTTTCCCAGCATTGGTGCACCCACAAACATAGACATCCCGATTCAGACGGTTAGACCCGATCATTTCAAGCAATGCCTCCTGACCGTCCTTCCCATAATTCCCGATAAAGCAAACTCCTTTAAGCTGAATCTGTGAAAATGAAAAATAGCGTGTAATTGCGAGATAGAGTTTATGATCCGAAATATTCTTTGGAAAAAGATCACGTTTATTTACCGCGAGAATAACCTCTTTTCCACGGAATGAGCGCAACAATGCACTGGGAACGCTCTCTTCCAGATGAAACAGATCAATAACCCAGACAAAAAGAGCATCCTTGGATTGAATCAACGTTAGGATTTCCTCGTCATATTCTTTATTCGGATTAACCTTTTGCAGATCGCCATAATGACGGATTCTGAAACAGGATTGACAATACGATTGATCAAGTTGCTGAACATAACCTGGCTGATCGGAATGCTCATTTTGCAAGATCTGACCGCAGCCTAGGCATTTCTTTGAAGTTTCTATCATTGATTCCTACCTTTACTGGGGATATTATATCACAAGTTCAAGCAAAACTATTGGACATCTGACGAGAAACACGTACAATGGATTAGGTGATATTATGAAAATTAAAACAGTTATCTTGCCCATTGACGGCATACTCTTCACAACCCAGCAGCTTCGTCAGAACCTCTGGAAACAAATTTTAGATGACCATGGGATAACCCACGACACTCTTTTCTTTATCCGAACTATTGATGTCGGTCAACCTGAAAAAGATCATGTCTACTTTCAATACTACAAGCAGAAGCCTTATATCGATAGTGTTGAGACTGCTTTGCTTGAACAGATCAAAGCAGCTTCTTCCCAGGATCTGCTAAAACCTGGGAGCCTTGATTTTCTAAACTTCCTGAAAAGGCAAGGAATACAGATTGCGCTTATTTCAGCACACTCCCAAGAATACATGGACGTAATCACTGCCAAAACAGAAACAAAGTCTTTCTTTTCAACAATGGTCTCAGGGGATGAAGTCATAGAGGGACTCCCGGAACCACATCTGATTTTGAAAGCAATGCATCAGTTAAATGCTACATTGGAAGATACGCTTGTGATTGAACAATCCCGTCATGGTCTACATGGTGCATATCTGGCAAATGTCCAGACCATTTTCCTCGAGGACATCTTCAACAAGCACGACCATGAAGATCTCATCAAATATTCGACCCGTCAAGCAAAAACGTTGGCAGAGGTTGAAACGATGATCCAAGAAATCAACCACACACAATAAAAAACGAGTCCATCCGGACTCGTTATCCTCGTAAGAAGTGCAGCAGACAATTTAGCGGTTACCCGGTTTTTTTCATGTATTGAGTATTCAGTTACCCTGCAGTTTCAGCATCGTTCCCGTTGACTTCAAATGAGATTGATTTGATATGTTTAGGAACTCGATTGCTACTGGGCGGAGGTGTCATATAATCCTCGCCATAAGAAGCGACGCAGTACGCATGGATATCATGGGGAACCGGATACATTTTCCCTTCGAACATCTGCTCAGAAAACGGATAAAGAGCCGATCTGGCAATCCGCCTATCCTTAAGCAAGTCATATGGCCAGGTAATGGAAAGCTCAACGAATCCAGAAGCAGCATTTTCCCTTGCATACCGCTCAGCTCGCTTTAGATACCAGGACTTCAAGCCGGATGATTTCAAATTCAATAGATTAAGTCCATCGAGCAAGGGCATCAGCAATACTGTGCCTAGCTTTTTGCGCCGATGAACCGAAGCGCTCGAAGAAACAGAATCAACGATAAAAATATCAATAAATATGCCAGAACCGCTCTTACACCGATTCGGTAAAAAAGAAGTCTTCTCAATAAGTTCCGTATGGTTTAATCGTATCTTCATTGCAGGCAAGGTGACATTGTAATGCGGATCAATTTCAAAAGACTGACAATAAAAATCAGGGCCGAATGAAGCCACCCCGACATTGATCAGCTTCTGATAATTTGCATAATCCATAATTAAATCCAAATCATCATCCCACGGAATAAATCCTTGATGGCGAACTGCACCGAGGGCCGTACCATATCCTAACGCATATTGAATATCGTGAAGTTTTGATACCCGGTCCATCTCTTCCAAGAGCAGCAACAAATGCCGCTGAATCTCTGTAACTGAAACGTGTTCTCCGCCTTCGGTCTCAACATAATAATTACTCATTGCTGTCCTCCATAATGAATTGCTGCGTATACCAGTTGTCATTTACTGGCAAATTCTGATTGAGTATTTCAATTCCTACTCTCTCTGCCAATGTCTGTTTGCCGGAATAGAGATTCATGCCTAATCCTAAACGGTCGCCTTCAATTTGCACGCCCAGACTTGCAACGATAGTTGGAAAATAATCTACGGCTGTAAACACACGATCATTTGTCACCATTTCAGTCTTATCAGCTTTACTATTCAGAATCAAGTTGAAAGTCGAACGCTGATAAGACGAATTAATTGTTGCAAAGTAACTTCTATCCATGCTGATATGATCACCGACAATGACAATTGTCGTCTCTTTCGCAAAATCTTGTTCCTGAACCCAAGACAGAAATTCAGAAAGTTGCTTATCAGCACAGCGAATTGAATTTTCATAAGGTAATGCTGAACTCGAGTCACAGGACTTATCCAAATAACCATCTGGAAAATGGGTATCCGTCGTTATCATGACATAATGAAATGGATCAGGCTTTGATGCAATATCATTTAGTTCTTCCTTCGCGAAGCCATAAAGCTTTGAATCTTCAAACCCCCACCACTCCCGGTAGTCTTGTGGCAATTTACCAGCTTGTTTCACTGTATTAATATCAGTAATCGAAAAGTTACCATGATTTTTGTAATAGGTATCTGTACCAGCAAAGTCACTTTCCGACCCAATTATCATATGCTGACTGTACCCTTCTTTCAAAAGAATATCACCCAAATTAACAAGTCCCGGCAAAAAACTCCCCGACCCGCCATAAGAGTTGCCATCAATCGGCAGAAGAAGAGGAATTCCGGATAAGTAGGCTACTTCCCCGGCTATAGACCATGTGGCCCCCGACAAAGGCAATGCTCCCCCTTGTTTCTCAGTATTCGAAAATGTGTCACCCTTTTTAACCCACTCAGTCAGCTCAGGTAACAGGTTCGATGCAGCAGCACCATTCATGCTTTTATCGAAATATGTTGCTTCAAATGATTCGACAAATATAGTAACCAAATTCTGCTTTTGAGCAGGAAATTTAAGTGAAACATCATTTGGATTAACGTAATTAACTTTCATAAAATCGTTTTCTTGTGAAAAATATCCAAAAACTTTATACAACTGGATTTCAGTTATCGGAAAAGACAGTGCAAGAACCAA
The DNA here is from genome assembly GCA_937874965.1 of uncultured Erysipelotrichaceae bacterium. Taxonomy (GTDB): domain Bacteria; phylum Bacillota_I; class Bacilli_A; order Erysipelotrichales; family Erysipelotrichaceae; genus CALNCD01. The sequence continues at coordinate 8,303 of CALNCD010000126.1, forward strand.
TACAATGACAACTGCTCCATTGGCAAGAATTCTGTTTAAGCGCAGGGCTAATCGCTTATTCGATCTGTTGATTGCCACAAGAAACGGCTGAGTGATCCAAGTGACAGCCCAGCTTATAATAACTGTTCCAATTTGAAGAGCCAATGGAAAAATATGAACCCAAAAAGAAACGTTAGCAGTTCCGGTAGGCACAATTAAATTAAACATAAATTGCTGGAATGTAATTCCCGGCATATAGGCCATATACCAATAAAAATACATGACCAAGCCAATTGAAATTCCACCAACTAGGATTGTCCTGATTCTATAATAATAGATTGGTTTTTTCGTGTTCAAAAAGTTTTTCAACCCTAATAATCCACCCACGAAGGTCACATGGATAACGAGAATTGATAAACAATAGAGAACGAGAAATAGCGGAGTAAATCCAGAAAGAAGAAGGATAGAATTATGTTTAATTAAAAAATATAAACTGGTAAAAATGAAGTTATCAAACGCTAATGACGAAAATATCACAAAAGAAAGATTGAATGCTTTTTTAATCACAAAAAAGGTAGCAATCGAATAGAGTAACGGCAAGATTATTAGTAATATCACGAGTATCATTGAATTTAACATAGGACCCTCACCGTGACATTATACCATTCTCAGGGGTTGCTGTACATAATCATTCGACAATCAAAATATTAATGTTCCTTAAGCGTCAATATTCATCTATTCGAGAATGGACATCTATGGTACAATGCTCTTATTGTGAGGTTATATGAAGAAATCGTATCTTAACTATGCTATCGGCATTGTATTACTTATCATCGCAACCGCTGGAGTCCTCTACTTATCCCTGAAAAATGACGCCCAGGCGATTGTCTCAATCCTGAAGCAATCCATACCGCTTTACTTTCTATTGGCTATCAGTCTTGTTGGACTCACTCATTTTAACTGTGCCCTGGCAATACGAAAACTGCTTTTGCCGTATTATCCCGACCTCAAGCGAATCACCATTTTCAAAACCCGGATGCTTGAACAATTCGCAAGAGGGGTAACTCCATTGCAAAGCGGCGGCCAGGTCATACAGGTATATGCACTGAAACAATTCGGTATCGGATATGACCACTCCATCTTTGCCTTGAGTGTTGACTTCGTCATCTTCCAGTTCACCGCAGTACTGATCCAATTGATCTTTATTCTCGGCTATCTCTTCAAATACACGTCAAACACCATTCTCTTCTATGGCGTTCTTTTGGGATTTATTATCAATGCTGCAGTTCTGGCAGGCTTGTTTCTCCTCTTGAAATGGCAAGCATTTCACACATTTATTGCTCATCATGGACTTCGCTTCCTTCATAAACTCCGCTTCATTAAGGACCTGGATCAATCCAGACAAGCCCTGGATCAAAAGATACTCGATTTTTCAAAGCAGCTGGACTATATTCTTCGAGAAAAGAAGATCGTTATCCACAACTGCATACTCTACCTTCTAAACCTCTTTATTCTCAATGCTATTCCATTCATCATGGCTCTAGCATTGCGTATTCCTATCGGTATGGATCTTTTCTTCGATTTTATGGCACTAAGCCTATTTGTTGCAGCCTTCAATTCCTTTATCCCAATTCCTGGTGCCACCGGCGGCATTGAAGCAGCCTTCATCTTAGCTTATTCCGCGTTCATTCAGGACAGTACACTCATCTCAGGAATGATGCTGGGATGGCGATTTGTGACCTACTACATTTTCATACTCGCAGGAGCCCTGTATTTCATCATCTTTATGATTCGCAAGCCCAAGATAATCCAGACCAACTAAAAAAGGGCAATGCCCTTTTTTACTCAAGTTCTAAACTGATTCGCTCCACTTTCTCATTGTCATGGTCGTCTTCGTGGATTAAAACTTCCACATCAATACAAGGCTGAATCATCTCACCTTGAAGCGATACACTGTTTGAATACGTCTGATCCAGGCTCATCAGTGGAATATCCTTCAATAAATATTCTTCGATTCTCTGATCATAAAAACGGATAATATCATGAAGGCTTCCACTTTGAACACTTTTCACCACATTCGGATTGGATTGGACCCGTTTCGCAATCAATTCCCCCATGACCGGACGGCTCTTCAAGGAAATATCTCCTGCTTTAATGCGCTTGGAGCTGCCTTTTTCAGTGGCAATGACAACCGCTTCCTGATCGCTGGAAGCCGAACACGCGCAGGCAACAAAATCCTTCTCTTTCAGATTGATTGCCTTGACCCCTTGAGACTTAGGAGCCTGGATTGACACCTGGTCTGCAGTTAGATTAACCCCATAGCCGCCACGGCTAAGGACGATCATTGTACTCGTTGGATGAGCAACAAAAGCAGCAACCAGGGTATCCTTGCCTTTCAGATTCATAACCGTATAGGTCTTGTTAAGACGTGTTACTTCAAGGTCTCTGATTAATGTCCGCTTGATCATACCAGAAGCACTGACACAAACCAGACACATATCCGTCTTGAAATCCTTCACACGCATTCCCATGACGATTTGATCGCCACCATCCAGCTTGACATAGCTGCTTAAATGCGTTCCGACATCTTTCCATTTGCTTTCCTGGATATCATAGACAGGCAAGATCATATATTGTCCGCTGCGAGTCACTAGAACAAGGTTATCCAATGTCTCGACTTCAGAGACAACGACTGCCTGATCGCTTCCTTTAAGGTCAATTCAAGAGGATCGCTGGAATTATAGGACCGCAGTGAACTCCGCTTAATATAACCATCACGAGAGACACTCAGCATAACCCGCTCATTGGTAATAAGCGTTTTAAAGTCAACATCCAGATCCTGTATTTCCGCAACAATGGCACTGCGCCGAGGCTGCTGATAATTTTCTTTCAATTCGCGAAGTTCACTTACAATAAGATTCTTCAGCATATCGTCATTGCTGACGACTTGTTCAAGATATTCAATTTGATTGACCAACTGGGCAAATTCTTCCCGCATTGCCACAATATCCGTATTTGATAAACGGTATAACTGCATAATCAGGATAGCTT